>NZ_JAMPNV010000010.1:0-224450 GCF_028479565.1 Providencia sp. PROV202
TGGTGAATAAGGCATTCACAATAAAAATTGCTGATCATGTTTAATGTTATGGCTAGCGATTTAATCGCACTGAAACCCAGTGACGAATTCGTCGATAAAGATAAAAGGCAATACCACTGGCGATAAGCAAATCAACCAGCAATACCGTGGTGGCGATATTTTCAGTAAAACCGTATAGCCAACCGGATGACATGATAATCAGTAGACTAGAGAGGGCTAATCCGATAATGATGGACGAGATAATGGCAACTAATTTTGGGTTGAAATGGATTTTATAATCAATCCTCTTAAAGGCACTCAAAACCCACAAGCCTAATTGCGCCAAGAGTTGTGGGATAACCAAAGCCAAGAGGTATAAAACGAAGTACATCAATGTGATCCCATATGGGTTCATGATGAGGGCGATAAGCTGGAAATGTGTTAGCAATACGCCCGTGATCCAAAGGCATAACAAGATACTGATAACGATAGCGATGCGTTCTAAACCCAATTGTAAGTGTGAAATGGTGTTCATATTTTTAAGCTTCCTTATGTGATGATGAATTCACGGTATGAGGGTGATTTTGAATGGGCATGGCCCATTCATGACCGCAATCGCGGCACATCCAACCCGTGCCCCATGCAATGATGTCTTGCTCAGAAGAACAGTGAGGGCAATGGGTTGGATGCGATGCTGGTGGGGCTAATAACGTCATGGTCGGCTCCTTTCTTTGAGTGATGGAAGAGAGGTAAGTACTTGTGATATCAATCGAAAATGCGGTAAGGCCGCGATAAAACTGTTTTGTTGTGACAGTTGCATCACTGCGTGTTTCGGTGTGAAGGAGGTATTGAGTGGTTGAACTTGCTGGATATCATCTAATAATAAGACATGCACTTGCTGGTGGTATTCCGCCAGTAAATACCACTGACCTTCACGGTAAATCAGTTGATAGGGTTGTAGCGGATTAAATCGACGCTCAGGTGTAAGTAAACTAATAGATTGCTTACTGGTAATGGCATACACCAATTGATAGAAATGGTCGGCATGCAAAGCCGAAATCTTATGGGCGTGATGCCAAATCAAACAAGGTGCATGGGGTTGTTGGGTTAACAGTAATCCCAGTAAGCGGCTGTCTAGCCCCGGAAACAATCGAGTCATCCCAATCTGTTTCACAAAAGTTAGAATATCTTTGTCTCGGTAAGCTTTTAGCGTATTGATGGGCAAGCGATAACAACCTTGCCGACCTTCTACGCCTAGATAAGACAAGCGTTCACGAAAATCGCGCTGTAACGTGCGTTCAGAAACATTGAACTCTTGGGCTAAACATGAGAGCACAAGGCTTTCTCCTGCCATTAAGCGGGCAATCAGCGCAGAGAGTCGCACAGCCATGCGGTCATATTTTCGGTTAATCTGAAACATAACGTATTGCTCTCAATAACAGACGTTAGGAAATTAAGAAGTGAGGGAGTTTAACTTAGGGGATTGACAGGTTATGTCTGTTGAGAAAAATTCTCATTGGGCTTTTTAGTGAAAAATGACCATAAGTAATTCATTGATAAATAAGGTTATGCTTTTTATTTGAACGATAAGAAAATAAGGCGTAGTGACACAACCTGTCAGGGCGGGAAAATTAGTTGGGTTGGCGAGGGGCTAGTTGGTTAAATAAGGTATCCGCCATCACCCACAGGGCTTTATTGAGTTTGATATCACCATCAATTCCATTCACCGAGCGAGTTCGAGCACGTTTACCTTTTGCAGTGCGGCCAGATAATCCTCCTTTAATCAGGTTTTCTTGTAGACGTTGGTACACTGTCCACAGGTCTTCTTTTTTATCTTCAAAACGTCGAGGCTGTAGAACTTGCTCTCGTGTGACGGGTTGGAACTCTTCACCAAAGCGATAGGTCAAAGCCGCTTCCGCAAAGGCGTGCTGGGCGGGTGAAGGCAATAATAACGACTGCATACTTTCGCGTTTTTCAGCCACTTGCTCAAACGTATCGAGTACCTCATACGCCCCTTCAATCACTTTGCCCACCACATCCCCTTTATGGGGCACACGCACTTCTCCTAATACATCACCGCACACCAAACCGTTGGAGCATACAGCTCTAAAGAGTCCCGGCAACATCTGATAGCTGCTCGAACCGTCATGGCTGTTTAATAAAATAATTTCAGGGACTTGTACGCCCGTTATTTGGTCATGACGACGCAGCCTCAACATATGCTTGGTGTGCTCTCGACGGCTGATATCACGAACACGAGTTTGACAGGCAAAGAACGGATAAAAGCCTTCTTTTTGCAGGCTATCTAACAAGGTAATAGTTGGAATATAAGTATATCGTTCACTGCGTGAATCGTGTTTTTCTTCAGAAAACACACTCGGTACAGTACGGAATAACTCTTCGATGGTCAGTGGGCGCTCACGACGAATACTGTTAGCAGAACCAAAACGCGAAGCTAATAAACTCATGATAGACTCCTAATTAATCAATTAAGTGGAAAATGGCAGCGGATTCGGGATGTTGTGAAGCGTAGTCACGCAGTTGATAAAAGTGGTCACTCATCACTTCGCTTTCTGTTTGGAATGACCAGATGCTGTACAGGATCAGACACACCGCAATGCCTGCCGCCTCTTGGCTCACGGTGGCTTCATTGCCGTTGTGCATATTGAATAGCGTTAAGGTGTCTGCGCTGATATCGGGGTAGATAAAGGCACCACCATTGCTGAGCGTGCCATATTCCCAGTAACCGCCATGATATTCATCACAGAACTGGTCCATCGTGGTGAAGATCACCACTTCAAAGGTAGCCCAGCCTTTCACTGCACCAAAATGGTTGAGCCAAAAATCAAGGCGTTGTTCATCAGGAACGCGTGTGATTGCAATAGCGGATTCAGTTAAATGATTCATAAGTTGATACTCCAATAAAAAGAAATAAAAAAGCGCCAATCCCGTTAAGGACTGGCGCTTGATGTCATCAATGTTGTGTTAATTTAAGAAGTTAAAAGAACAGGCTCCACAGGGATTTAGCGATAGATACAATGCTGTTTTTGACTGTATCAATCGTACTTTTCATCAAGGCAGGTAGGGGAAGGATGTCTATCAGCGTATCGACGATATCACTGACGCATTGCCCAAAATCGTTACGTGCTGAAGTTTCTACAGATTGCGTCCGGTAAGTGCTGCTCAGTTGCCTAGCGACACCGCTACTAGCCTCTGCCGGTAATACCTGTATTAATTGCTCTGCTAATTCTGTGAGTTGAAAACCTTCTGCCGCAGAGACTGTCATCACAGGGTGGTGCGGCTTGAATACTGTTATCACGGCTTGCTGCTTCAATTCTAAGTTAGCCGCTTGCTCTAGGGATGGCTGGTGGCGTTGTTCATCCCACTGGCGGCAGGGTTCTATTTTGTCGGCTTGGTTCAACACAAAAAGAAAGCGGTTTGGTTGATAACCACATTGCTCAGTGAGAAAGCGATAGCACTGTTCATCAGAAGACCATGCCCTATCATCCGCCTTGAGTACCCAGATGATTAAATCTAGCTCAGGTAATAAGTGACGATAGAGCTGGTGGTACTCTTTATCTCGTTCGATACTTTCCCCCACGCCGGGTAAATCAACAAAGGTGAGCGTATGGTTGTTCATCGTCATACTGAAGCGTTGCGCTTGGCGTGTGCAGCCGGAGACATCACTCACAGGCGATAGTTGGGATTGGAATAGGGCATTGATCAGACTGGATTTACCCGCTCCCGTTTTACCCATTAGACCGATGGTGGGCGAGTAGTTGATTAGGTAGTTTAGTTGATTGAAAAAAGAGGTTTGGAAGGTATGAGGTAATGCTGATAGGAGCGGTTTAAAGTAAGAGAGCATAGGCATATTACTCCTTGAAATAAAAGAAAATGATAGTTATTCAAGGAGATAATATATATCTGAGATTTTTTGTAATGGTAATTATGGATATAGCCTTTCTTACTAACGAAAGGCCTAACTATATTAAATGATAATCATCATCTAAGCTTTTTCACTCATTTCAATGGCATCTCGAAACATAACATCCAGTATTTTAGTTGATTTTAATAGTGTATCAAGGGCGCTTCTCAGTGGAGAAAAAACCTCATGCTCCACTGGGAATTCACCATGGAGTGCCCAGCAATCAGCAAGTACTTTTGAATCAATCATGACAGGAATAAAATAGTTACCTTTCCCTCGATCTTCTAGCCCAAGATCTTTTAGTTGTTTTTTATGCTCTACCGGAATCGAATTGTTAAAACTAGTCAGATTTCTGGCTCCTCCAAAAAGTGCTACATTCACCTTAAATTCAAAACCAAAATTTCCTTGCTCAGTTCCTGTGCCAGTCAGAACGGCTAAGGTATAGTCGAGTTCTTTATCAACTGTTGTCTTCGTTTCAAACCAGTATTTCCAGTTATTATTGTCAATGACCCAATTTTTCGGCGCGAGCCAACAATAACTTTTGTGCTCATAATTAGCATCACCAGCCAAATCATGACTTTTAATAAATCGCTCGATACACTTGTCAAAACTTTTCCAAAAAGTAGGATCTAAATGCTGTTCAAAGTAAACAACCGCTTCGTTAAACATTTTCAAATGTGAAAGTAGTTGTACGCCTGCTTGGCGTTCTGTTTCACTGAGTTTATTCATATCTATTCCTTTAAATTAAAATGTACGAATTCGATTAAGAAAGCAAAATACGGCATGTGCTGCCATCTGGCGCGACGGTGAGCTTTTTTCAACAGAATCGAGATTGTTATAGTACGATTGCAATGGATTTTCTAAATTTGTGGCAAGCTGGCGCCACGATAAACATGGTACATCTTCAGATTTAAACTCTGAACCACAGGTCTGAGGTTCTTTGCCTTGTAACGTTAAAAAGACGACCGCCCATGGGCGTGATATGGCTCGCTGCTTTGCATCCTCACAGTACCGGGCCATTTGTTCCGGTTGTTCATTAGCGTCAATTTTTACTTCAATAAATAGAAGAAAATTATCTGCGTCGATTTCTATATCAACACGATTGGTGCAATCACCAGTTGGATTGGTTTCAACTTGGACTCGACAATAGCGATGATAATCTTCTGGAATATCTTTTCTGTTGTGCCGTATCGTCTGTAGGAGTGTTTGCAGCGGTAATCTACCGAAACCATGAGTTCCCTCAGGATCAAGAAGCCAAGCAAGAACGGCTGTATTGCGAACTTCTTTACGTTCAAGACCTGCAACTTCCCATGGGTCAAAAGATAAAGCGCGATGTTGTACTAATTTCAGTGGGGCAGAAAGTTGGGTGAAAAACTGAGTTAGCTCCGCTGTATTGATATCAATTTTTGTGCGATTTCTTTCTCTAGCCCAATTGATGTTTTTAGGCCATTGCTTAAAAAAATCTGGAAGCCAATTTGCCAGAGAGGAATTGCGATGTTCCGTTGTGTTATCCATTCGGAATACTTCCTGTTGCTTGCTCAATGGGTAATTCAAAACATTTTACGGGCTTTCCGTCCTTCATTTCGATTAGTAGCCGTGCCGACTGCAGTTGTTTAACAATCAATCCTTGTTGGCGTTGTTCGAATGATAATTGGCTTTGCTCAATAGACAATTTTTGCTGTGCTAATGTGTTATTTATCCACTTTCGTAGTAATATTTTATTGGCATTCGTTGTATTGCTCTGTTCCGCTACCGAGCTGATGCTTTGTATTTTTTGATGCAACTGACCTTCAACTTCTTTAATAATGTTTTTGAACTGTTGATAACTATGAGTAATGCTTTGTTGGCGCTGTTTAACAAGAGTTGTATTCCCTTCGGAATTGGCTAACAGATGCAATGCTTGCCCACGAACTGCTATTGCCAAATTCCATTCGTGGATCCGCTCATCAAGGATTTTCTGTTGAGCTTGAACTTTGCTGGTAATTTCCATACTGCTAAAAAAACCACCATTTTCAAGCTTAATAATTTTGTTACCAGTAGCTGTTATATCTGTCAATAAATGCGCTTGTATAGCGGAAAATTGAAGCTCTATATCTTCTAGTTTTTGACGGACTGAGGGTAAGCACTGTTCTTCAAATACTGCTGGGCTAATTTGTTGCAAATACTCTATGGCTCCAGTGATTTCCGATTTACGTTCGTTGTTCTGAAAGGCAGAAACCTCTCGTACAGCATCAACTATTTCTGTTAATTTTTTGCTGATATCGGCTAGATGTTTTTGTGCTAATACAGCAGAAGCAACATTTAATAACATACCTGCATTAACAAGTTGATTGAGTTTGTCTGGGTTTAGTAGAACAGCATGCTCTTTAATACCTTTTTCTCCTAGACTGAATCCACGAAAGCCTGAACCATCTTTCACATTCGCTAGAGGGCCATTAATAAACACTTCCATATATTGATGATTAGCAATATGTGAAGAAGTAGCCAATGACGGCAGAGTTTGTAACAGCGGACTCAGGCGTGAAATACTCGCTACATTCTGTTCCCGCATAGCAGAGGTGTTGAACATTTCTGAAAGGGAAATTGTCGAAACAGTTAGTGCCGGTTGGTTATCATCACTCCCAAATCCCCAACGTTGATCGTAATTGAGTACAGGCATAGTAGTTGAGGATGATTTAGTTGCTAACCGAAATTGTCGGGAATTTTTTAAACGTATCCAAGCAATTTGTACCACGCAAGGGACTGTCACTCGGAATGCTGGATTTGAAGCGCTAATCAGACCGGCAATCGGTATGCCCATAGGGACAACTAGTGCGCCTAAAGCAGCTGCAATTCCATGTTTGGCACGAAACTCTACAGTTAAAGGCAACTCTTTGCTTGCTATGGCTTGAGCAAAGCTATTGGCAACGAACATCGCTTTTTGCCAATAGGGGATGTTAATACCGGATAAGTTTTCGATATTATTGGGAAGGGTTACCCCCATACCATGTAAAATAGTAGCACGTTCATCTACTGCTATTTTTTGCCACAAAGTGGTAAATTCAGCGTTAATAATCAATGCTTCTTTTTCTTCAACAGAGCTAGATGTTGGGAGTTTGAGCTCAACGTGACTGGCAACATCATTCACAATTTCGTTGTAACTGACGCCATTGCGACGAACTAAATTCACAAACGTATTGCCACCAAAGTATTGTAACTCTCGTACAAGTAGGCGTAGAGTTTCTTCATCAGGTTCATCATGGAGTTTAGTGTCTAATAACACACGCTTTACGTTATCTGACATTGAAAAACCAAACTTTCCAGTATTGGTTATGTAATCAATCAGTAAATCAATGTCATCTTTATCTGCATTTAATAGCAGTTTAACCAGGGCCTCATCATCCTGTATATCTATCTTACTCATGAAAATACCTATGTAATGTTAATTACTAAAAATGATTAAAAATTGCTAATTATTAATAAATATATTAACTGATATCATACTCGTTCATAAACCTATACACGAATACCATTTTATTTCAGAATATTTAGAGTTTAAAATAATTGTTCTTATTATTTTCACGGAAGGTTATGGCAATAAATACGTAGCCAGCCTGAACGATAAATAATTAATTTAGGGAAATAGATTAAGGTTTTTATGGAATACCAGTTCAAATCATACAGTAAAGGTAGCAAGAAGAAATTATTACCGTCTTCTATTTTTCCAGTCCTCTATTTATCTTGGCTAGTTTATTTTGCTGTTTCGCTTCATTTAGGCGGTAGCATTATGTTATTTGAATGGTTTCCTAAATGGACGATTATTATTGTTTTTGCTATTTTTACAGGGATTATTGGGGGAATATGGCACCCCTTCTTTCGCCCATCAAAGTATGTAATCATTGATTATTATTGGGGCGGCTTCCTTGGCTTTATGCTAATTATTCCAACATTTAATGTGCTTACTTATTTATCATTAGACCAAACAAATCAATACCAAACAGAATATGATATCGTATCGCCAGGGCCTCCGCGGCTTAAAGGCCCTAGATGTGAATATGGTATACGGTTAAAAGAAATCTATACGGGGCAGTGGGTTTCATTTTGCATTAGCGATCCAAAATTGAAAACCAAGAAAAACTCGGGAATCGTATGGGTTACAGCAAAAACAGGGCCTATTGGTGCATACGTTGTTGATTATCAGTTCTCTCCTTTTAACCCTGAGTAATAAGTACGAAGTTATAAAGACTAATATAATTTTAGCTTTCTCCACCCAAACCCACCTGATTTTATGCGATAATCTTAGCCAAACCTATTTTGTATACATTATCGGCAGTTAGCGTAAAAATAATCAATACTAACTCCGCGCTTGCCGATAATAACTGATAAGCAAAGAGAATCTATCGATATGGCCAAATCACCCGCGAAAAAACCAACCAAAGGCTTTGAAGAAACCCTGTGGGATACCGCTAATCAACTGCGTGGTAGCGTTGAATCGTCCGAATATAAACATGTGGTGCTTAGTTTGGTGTTCCTGAAATTTATCAGTGATAAATTCGAAGCCAAACGTAGCGAATTAATCAAAAATGGTCAGGAAGCCTTTGTTGATATGGATGTTTTCTATCAACAAGATAACGTTTTCTTTTTGCCACAAGTATCCCGTTGGTCTTATGTTCAAGAGCGAGCGAAACAAGACGATATCGCAGTCATTATTGACACTGCGTTATCCACCATCGAAAAAAGCAACGCATCGCTAACAGGCGCTCTACCTGATAACTATTTTTCCCGCCAAGGGCTTGAGCCGAAAAGGCTCGCTTCTCTTATCGACAGCATTGAAAATATCGATACCCTTGCCACCGAATGTGGGCTAGGGGAAGAAGATCTGGTTGGTCGCGTTTACGAGTACTTTTTAGGGCGCTTTGCGGCAAGCGAAGGTAAGGGGGGCGGCGAGTTCTATACCCCGAAGTCGGTAGTAACCCTACTTGCTGAAATGCTTGAACCTTACCAAGGTAAAGTGTATGACCCGTGCTGCGGCTCGGGCGGTATGTTTGTGCAATCGTTGAAATTTGTGGAAAGCCACCAAGGGAAAAGCAAAGATATTGCAATTTATGGGCAGGAACTGACCAGTACCACCTATAAACTAGCCAAAATGAACTTGGCGGTGAGGGGGCTTACGGGCAATTTAGGGGAACGCCCAGCGGATACCTTTTTTGCCGACCAACACCCTGATCTGAAAGCCGACTTCATTATGGCGAATCCGCCATTCAACTTAAAAGATTGGCGTAATGAAGCCGAGTTAACTAATGATCCACGTTTTGCTGGTTTCCGTACCCCGCCAACGGGCAACGCCAACTATGCGTGGATCTTGCATATGCTATCTAAGCTCAGTGAAGACGGTGTTGCGGGCTTTGTGTTAGCCAACGGTTCGATGAGTTCGAACACCAGTGGTGAGGGCGAAATTCGCCAAAAACTCATCGAAGATGACCGTATTGAGTGCATGATTGCACTGCCTGGTCAGCTCTTTTTTACCACGCAAATCCCTGTTTGCTTGTGGTTTATCAGCAAAAGTAAACAAGCGAGTGCCAAATATGGTTATCGTGATCGTCAAGGGGAAACCTTGTTTATCGATGCCCGTAACCTCGGGACGATGATCAGCCGTACCCAAAAAGAGCTCACAGCAAAAGATATTGCTACCATCGCCGATACTTTCCACGCATGGCGCAGTAGCGAAAGTGAACTGAAACGCCGTGTTACCGCCAAAGAAATCAGTGTTGAGAAGTATCAAGATCAGGCGGGCTTTTGCAAGGTAGCCTCTCTTGATGATATCAAGGCCAATGATTTTGTATTAACGCCGGGGCGCTATGTGGGCGCTGCGGAGGTTGAAGATGACGGTGTAGCGTTTGAAACCAAGATGCAGGAATTGACCCAAACCCTTTATCGCCAGATGGATGAAGCGGCAGAGCTGGATAAGGCTATCCATAAAAATATGGAGGCGCTGGGTTATGGGGAATAACAGCTGGCGGGAAGTCAAACTATCTGATTTAGGTGAGGTTGCGCGAGGTCGTTCAAGGCATCGGCCTAGATATGCTGAGCATCTATATGGAGGAGAATATCCTTTTATCCAGACAGGAGATATAAAAGCTTCTGAAGGTCGTATTTCATCTCATGAGCAAACATACTCTGAGGCTGGTTTGGCTCAAAGTCGTCTTTGGCCTACAGGTACAATGTGTATAACAATCGCAGCAAACATAGCAGAGACAGGAGTTCTACAGTACCCGGCATGCTTTCCTGACAGTGTTATTGGTTTTATTGCTGATAAGAATAAAGCTGATGTCTACTATATTGAATATGTATTTAGAAAGCTAAGAAAAGATATTCAGCGGCAAGCAACTGGCTCCGTTCAAGATAATATTAATCTCCAGACTTTTGAACGATTGAAGTTTAAAGTACCTCATGTTGAAGAACAGCATAGAATAGCCAACTTTCTTAACCATTTTGATAAAAAAATCTTTCTCAATCGTCAAACAAACCAAACCCTAGAGCAAATGGCACAAACCCTATTTAAATCATGGTTCGTGGATTTTGATCCTGTAATTGATAACGCACTAGATGCCGGTTTTTTTGAGCAGAATTTAGCTTTTTCTGATGAATTACTGCGTCGGGTTGAGATGCGTAAAGCGGTGCGTGAAAGTGATAATTTTAAACCATTACCAGAAGATATTCGTCAGTTATTTCCTGATGCGTTTGAAGAATGTACAGAGTCTGCGTTGGGGCTTGGGGGATGGGTTCCTAAGGGATGGGGCTCGTCACCAGTAGGTTCATTAATCGAGTTGATTGGTGGTGGTACGCCTAAAACGTCTGAGAGTAGCTATTGGGGAGGAAATATACCATGGTTTTCAGTGGTTGATGCTCCGAATGACAGTGATGTATTTGTAATGGATACTGAGAAAAAAATAACAGAATTAGGTATTCAAAATTCATCTGCGAAAATTTTAAAGGTAGGGACTACTATCATCAGCGCTCGAGGTACTGTTGGTAAATGTGCTTTAGTTTCTAAGCCTATGGCTATAAATCAATCATGCTATGGTATAGTCGGAAAGAATGGGATTCATGATTATTTTATTTATTACCTTATTCGACATTCAGTATCTCATTTGCAGCAAAGAAGTCATGGCTCTGTTTTCAGTACGATTACTCGTGATACATTCAGTTCCTTCAATTTCATTTTTTCAGGGCAGTTAATAGCGAATGCATTCGGAGAAACTATATCCTTTTGGTTTGAAAAAATAGCTAGAAATAACCACCAAAATTATATTTTACAGAACCTCCGCGACACTCTCCTTCCCAAATTAATTTCCGGTGAGTTATCTTTAAACGAGTTAAAAACAGCAATCCCAGAAGAAACGCTAATCTAATTTATGCGACCGCTTCACACTTTTATTGTTGTGAGGCGGTTTTTGTTATCGAATCAATTAAACTAGCTTAATTAAAAATGCGATAAAACAAATTTTAAAACGAATAAGAAGCCACTGATATGAGCCATATCTTCACTGAAGCTAAACTGGAACAGGCGATAATTGAACTGCTAGGACAACATGCAAACAATGCAGGTCAGCCTTGCTATCCGCATTATGTCGGCAACACTATCCCACGCAAAGACAATAGCGACGTGTTGATAGTGAATGACTTGCGTCAGTACCTCGCTCGCCAATATCAGGCGGATGGTATCACTGACGGTGAAATTAATTCTATTATCCATCAGCTTCAAGCCCTGCCTGCCAGTGACCTCTATCAAAGCAACAAAACCTTCTGTCATTGGCTCAGTAATGGCTTTTTACTCAAGCGCGAAGACCGCAACCAAAAAGACCTGTATATCGAACTTATCGATACTCAAACCTTGCCAAATCAATTAGCAAAATTATTTGCAGGGGAAGTCGAGCTATCCGAGGTAGATAATAACCGCTACCGGTTAGTTAACCAGTTAGAAATAGAAGGCCAAGCCCGAGACGGCGGGGTGCAATTGCGCATCCCTGATGCCATTTTATACGTCAATGGGTTACCGCTGGTGGTGTTTGAATTTAAATCGGCGGTGCGTGGGGAAGAAGCTACGTTATTTGATGCATGGACACAGCTTTGCGTGCGTTATCGTCGCGATATTCCTAAACTGTTTGTTTATAACGCCTTGTGTATTCTCAGCGATGGCGTGAATAACAAAATGGGTAACCTGTTTGCGCCTTATGAATTCTACTATGCATGGCGCAAAGTCAACGGCAACGAATCAACGGAAAAACAAGGCATTAATGGCTTGTATACCCTGATCGAAGGGCTATTTCATCCCGTTCGTTTATTGGATGTACTAAAAAACTTTATTTTTTTCCCTGATACCAGCAAGCACGAAGTGAAGGTGTGTTGTCGTTATCCTCAGTATTATGCGGCTCGTAAGCTGTATTACAACATCGAGAAAGAGCGTAAACAGATTAACGCAAGCGGTGAAAATATCGGCGGTAGTGGTAAAGGGGGCACTTACTTTGGTGCGACAGGCTGTGGTAAAAGCTACACTATGCAGTTTTTAGCGCGTCTATTGATGAAAAGCGTCGATTTTGCCAGCCCGACTATTATTTTAATAACTGACCGTACCGACCTTGATGAACAACTCGCCAAACAGTTTTGCAACGCAAAAGCCTTTATTGGCGATGAAATTATTGTGCCTGTCACCAGCCGCCAAGATTTACGTGATAAACTCGCAGGGCGTGCAAGTGGCGGGGTGTTCCTCACCACCATCCATAAATTTACGGAAGACATTCAGCTGCTTTCTGAGCGCAGTAATATCATCTGTATCTCGGATGAAGCTCACCGTAGTCAAATCAACCTCGACCAAAAAATCAGTATCAACCAAGAAGACGGCACGGTTAAAAAGACTTATGGCTTTGCCAAATATCTGCATGACTCACTACCTAATGCCACTTATGTTGGATTTACGGGGACGCCTATTGACGCCACCCTAGATGTATTCGGTGAAACAATCGATAGCTACACCATGACCGAATCGGTGAATGATGAAATCACAGTGCGCATTGTGTACGAAGGGCGTGCGGCTAAAATCGCCCTTGATAACAGCAAATTAGAAGAAATCGAACGCTACTATCAAGAATGTGAAGCCCAAGGCACCAGTGAATATCAGATAGAAGAAAGCAAAAAAGCCACTGCCAACATGAACTCTATTTTGGGTGATCCCGATCGTATTGATGCATTAGCGAAGGATTTTGCTCAACATTATGAAAAGCGGGTGGAAGAAGGTTCGACGATTAAAGGTAAAGCGATGGTAGTTTGCGCCAGCCGCGACATTGCTTATGCGTTTTATCAGAGCTTGAAATTACAACGACCGGAGTGGTTTGAAGCGAAACAGGCAATTGACGGTGTGGAACTCACTGAGCAAGAGAAAAGCGAGTTAATGCGTTTGCCGATGGTTAACATGGTAATGACCCGCGGGAAAGATGACCAAGAAGCCATGTACAACTTACTGGGAACGAAAGACTACCGCAGAGAGTTAGATAAACAATTTAAGAACCCGAAATCCAACTTCAAAATCGCCATCGTGGTAGACATGTGGCTGACGGGCTTTGATGTGCCTGAGCTGGATACCATCTATATCGACAAACCATTGCAAAAGCATAACCTTATTCAAACTATATCCCGCGTGAATCGCCGTTTTGAAGGGAAAGAAAAGGGTCTGGTTGTTGACTATATTGGCATTAAAAGCCGTATGAATATGGCGCTCGCCATGTACTCGAAGGCGGATAAGTCTAACTTTGAAGATGTTCAGCAATCTATTGTTGAGGTGCGTAATCATCTCAATTTGCTTTCACAGGTATTCCATAAATTCGATAGCCGTGATTACTTTTCAGGTTCGCCAACGCTGCAATTAGACTGCCTTAATCGAGCGGCTGAATTTGTTCTGCAAACCAAGAAAGTTGAACTGCGCTTTATGGGCTTAGTGAAACGTTTGAAAGCCGCTTATGATGTGTGTGTGGGTAGTGAAGATATCACCCAAGATGAACGTGAACATATCCATTTTTATTTGGCAGTCCGTTCCATTGTCTACAAATTAACGAAAGGTGATGCCCCTGACACGGCGCAGATGAATCAAAAAGTGCGTGAGATGATCTCCGAGGCGCTCAAAGCCGAAGGGGTAGAAGAGATCTTCACTTTAGGCGATGACAAAGCGGAAACCATCGATATTTTTGATGATGAATACATGGCGCGCATCAACAAAATCAAGTTGCCGAATACCAAAATGCAACTGCTGCAAAAGATGCTCCAAAAAGCCATTAGTGATTTCCAAAAGGTCAACCAACTCCAAGGGATCAATTTCTCAAAGCGTTTTCAAGCCTTAGTTGAGCAGTACAATCAACGCAAAGAGAACGATGTGCTCAATGGCGAAGAGTTCGATGATTTCACTGCACAAATGGCAGATATGATTTATGACATCAAGGCAGAGATGATGTCGTTTGAGGATATCGGCATCGACATGGAAGAGAAAGCCTTCCTCGATATTTTGCAGCATATGTGCCAGAAATACGATTTCATCTACAATGACGACAAAATGCTGGCACTTGCTAAGGATATGAAGCTGATTGTTGATGACAGTACACAATACCCTGACTGGAGCAACCGAGACGATATTAAAGCGAAGCTGAAAGTCGACCTGATTTTATTATTACATCGCTATGGCTTCCCACCAGTGGCGAATGACGAAGTATATAAAAGTGTGCTGGAACAAGCTGAGAACTTTAAGAAATATCAGTTGGTGTGATGGGTAATCGCTGAAATATCAAAGGCTACTCTAATTTACTGAATTAACACACCTTGATGGGAGGAGTTGATGGCACAACCGTTTATTCATACCTCTGAACTTTGCTGGTCACCTCAAGAGCTAGAAGCTATGGCTCGTGCTATTGAATCTTGCTTTTTGCAATACCAAATAAAAGGTGAGGTTGTTGGTTATGACGAAGGCTCAACATTTACACTTTTTAAAATCGAACTGGGCAGAGGGATAAAAGCCTCTCAAGTGACAGCGTTAGTGCCAGAATTGTGTCGTTCCTTGAGTGTCGTTGATATAAAAGTTATTGATTTTATTGCGGGTACACCTTATATCGGATTGCGAGTGACCAATACCTATCGTAGAGCGGTGCCTTTTGTTGAATGCTTTAATCAATGGTGTGGAAACAATGGGCTGTCTTCGCTTTCTATCATGTTAGGAGAAGATATTATAGGGGTTCCAGTTGGCTGGGATTTAGCTCAAATGCCACATTTACTTATTGCAGGTGTGACGCGCTCAGGCAAGTCAATGTTAATGCATTCCTTGGTAATGAGCATTTTATACAGAAACTCGCCGGATAAAGTTCGCTTTGTGATGTTTGATACAAGCCAGCTTGAACTCAGTTTATACAACGATATACCCCACTTATTATTTCCTTCCGCTTCTGATTCCGTTGAATCAATAAAGCCATTAACGTTTTTGGTTAATGAGTCAAGGCGTAGACAAAAATTATTTGGAGCATTAAATCAACGTAATTTGAGTGGATACAATAAGATAATCTCAAGTGCGAAAGAGTTAGGTAGGCCTATACCTGATCCCTTCTGGCGCCCTAATGAAAATTATAGCGATCATCTTTATTTAGGCTATGAGCCTGAAATTGTTGTTTGTATTGATGATTACGTTCAACTTATTGGCGAGTATAAACAAATAGGGGAAATGTTAGTTCTATTGAGCCAGCAAGGTCACGCGGTTGGTATTCATTTAATACTAACGACTCGTAGCCCTTTATCCACCAGTATCGGTTCACAGCTTCGAATTAATATTCCTACGCGTATTGCTCTTTCGGTGTCGTCTAAGGCTGACTCTAATTTAATCCTTGATCAGTATGGTGCAGAATCACTATTTGGTTTGGGGGATATGCTATTCGCATCACCGAGTTTATCTGAACCGACTAGGATCCAAGGTACTTATGTGAGTGATTCAGATATCAGGAACACAGTCGATTATTGCAAACAATGGGGAAATGCGAGTTATCTTAATCTTTATGATGATGCCCAGAATGGAGATGTGGCAGAGGAAGAACTTGACCCATTATTTGATCAAGCAACTGAGTATGTTGTAGAAAAACAGCGCGTTTCTATTTCAGGGATCCAGCGGCAGTTCCGAATCGGTTACAATAGAGCCGCAATGATTGTAGAGCAGCTAGAATTACAAGGCATAGTTAGTGAACAAGACCACCATGGTAATCGTGAGGTATTAGCTCCACCGTATGAGTAGCTACTAATATCGATTATTGTATAGGTGGCCCTAAGGCCACCACAAATATCAATACTGACTACGCCCTAAACTACGACGGACAGGACTGTACTGTTTGGAGTATTCTTTTGCTAAATAACTTAATCGTTTCATGACTAATTGGTAATCGTCAGAAAATGATGATGAAAGTTTATTTAAGCAATATCGGCAGTTTTCTGGGTAGTGTACTAATGTGCCTGTATCAAAAGAAGGATCATATTCGAGCTGTAATGCATTGTACCAAGCTGTGGTGATCATTGTCCGTAAACTAGGCTCGAACAAATTGTAGTCCCCTAAATGGTAGTATGCGTCTTTATTGAAGACTAAAAATACATGGTAGTGAGGGAGTGTCGCGGTTGCAATTTCTTTTACCCACATATAACGCATGTTGTTTTCAAAAGTACGTTTACCTTGAAGCTTTTTACGGTGTTGATCGTGCTTAAGTTTAGCCTTTAAGGAATCAGTAAATCGGGATATAGGACTTCCTTCTAAATAAGGGAAACAGGTCGGTATATCTCCATTATCGATAATAGGCGGAAAGTGAAGGTCAACTCGAATTACTGTAATACGAGGGTATTCCTTTAAAGCATAATTCAATGTATCAGCAATGCATTCTAGATAAAAATTATTATATTCATTTTTAGACATGAGTATTCCCTAGGGTAATATTAACTTACCCTTTAATATGATTAAAGTAATATTGGGGAAGGGCAAAGGATCTGCCTTATCCCTTTTTCATGATTTGGTTAATAAGATTTAAAATAATTTTTATTAAATCGGATATCATCTCCTTGGTGTTTTTATATAATGAGTTCCTTCTATAGTCTTTATTGTTTGCTAGTTATGATAGATGGTATATATAATACCTATCCAACGCGAAAACTATATTTAGAGTCGCACTGTAACTGAATTTACTATTAATTAGTTACTCTGGAGTTAGTCCTATTCGAAAATATCTTTATTCCAGTGGCGCTTTATAGTTGAAAGACTAATGTTAAGCTTATTTGCTATCTCGCGTTGTTTATATCCCTTGCACCTTAGCTCATAAATATAATCTTTATACTTACTTCCTGCTGGTCGACCTAATGACTTATTTTGGGATAACGAAATGTAATGTCGCCTGCTTAGTTTTAGTGCTTCATAGCTTTCTTCTAAATCATTTAATAGATTCAGCACGTCTAGCAAGAAAAACTTCTGTTCAAATATATTCGTGATAGACTGATTAAGGATGATAACAGCCATACCAAGTTCGTGGCATCGAGATAAAATCTGTGTAGCCTGCTGAGTATTATTTCCTATATCATAGAGATTCCTTATTATTAAAGTGTCTTCTGGTGTTAAAATATGGTCAATATGCTCCATAAGTTGTGGTGGAGGAAGTTTCACATCAAGCAATGGTTGACGTTCAATGATGATGTTATCCTTAACCTCAGGGCA
This sequence comes from Providencia sp. PROV202, assembly GCF_028479565.1. Classification (NCBI taxonomy): domain Bacteria; kingdom Pseudomonadati; phylum Pseudomonadota; class Gammaproteobacteria; order Enterobacterales; family Morganellaceae; genus Providencia; species Providencia sp. PROV202. The sequence continues at coordinate 17,652 of NZ_JAMPNV010000010.1, forward strand.
AAACGTGACAATTTCCTGTGTGTATTGCTCAAGATTTGCTAAGGCATCACTGTTATCATGTCTTACTCGGATATATGCATAATGGCTCATTTTATTCCCTTAGGTATCAAAAAACGTATTAATGACCTGTTATAGTGGGTTTATGATTATGGTGTTTGAGCTTTTGTCTATTCTTTTGTTGGCATTGTTCCTATCAATAACCCCAATTAGAATGCACTGATGGTTTGTGTGATAAATCGGTATAAAAGCCTCATAGGTATGTTTTAACGGTACCTTACTTTTCTTTATCGCTTCTTCAATGCCAAAAAAAACAATATCATTCATCGGTATGTTAATGATCCCATTAAAGTCAAAAACATAATTTTTATACTCAGTGTTTTTAATTAAAATCGTATTTGATAATCCACCTGCTTTATGTAGCTTATAGTGAACATGCCTATCAGTATAAATAAAGATAGCTTTCTTAATATTGGGTTCGCTAATATAGTGATCTAGTTCTTCTTGAATGCTTATTTTTTCTTTGAGGCCAACTTTAGGACTTTTAAATGCATGAGGATAAGCATGTTGATCAATAATGACACCTTTTTCTATTATGTGCGTTTGCCATATATCTAAAAGATGTTCAGCTAAAGAAAATGTCGATGCTTTCCCTTGATAATTCATTGCAGATTTATCAGGGGAAAATAATTTACTTTCAAGTTCGTTAGTTAATTGAGTGTATTGGTTTATCTCTGAAAGTAATGGGCAAGCACTCTTTAATATACTGGATATTAAAGATGAACGTGAAGTTTTATGCTTACAGCAGTACTCATCTATCTGTTTTAAACTGTCTTCATTTTTTACAGTAATAGTTATCCGTTGAGACATGATAGTTATCCTCTCTTAAGTTTTTTATAAATAAATTTTAACGTTATTGAATAGTCAATATTCGATAATCTAGGCCAGTTTTGGTTTTACTTCTTTAACTTCTTCACAATAATAAACATTCTCAATAAAACATTAATATCGTTAATGATAAAATAATGACTAGCTAAGTTGACTCTCGTTGAAGTAACCAATCGTTGATTTCGGATTCGATCCAACCAACAGATTGTTTCCCTAATTTTTTTTGTTTAGGAAACGTTGGGTCATACCTTGGCGATGCTGGGTTGATCCAGTCATAGATGGTGGAACGACCGATACCAATACGTTCGATTACAGTGGGTAGTCGAAGAATCATGATATTGGATTGATTCATAGTGTGATTTCCTCTTTAAATTGAAGCGCTGTCTCGATGGGGAACAGTCTAGTAAAAATAAGAGGACGTAAATATACAGGAAACAAAATTATTCTTGTTTAAGAAAGACATAATTTTTATTGAGGTGTTAATTGATTGATAATAAAGAAGTGTTTTATCAGGCGCGAGTTTTTGTTGAAGCGAAACAGTGGCAGCTACATGACGAAATTTACAAAAAAGGGTGGAGAGGTTTAAGCGCAACGTCGAAAGAAAATGCAATAGACATGTTACAAATGAAAGATCCGAGAGTTTCTGAAACTGCAAATGAGCTCTATGAGAAAATAATGAAGAGTTCGAATCCATACAAACGCCTAGAAAAATACCTATCAACTGATCATGTAGAATTAACTAGAGTGCATTATGGTTCTAATGTATATCTTTTAAATACCATATTTTGGTCCTGCGTTACCTTTCATCTCGCAGTAAAGTTTCATAAGTTAAATCGCTCTACTGAGTTTGAAGTAATGGCGATGCAGTGCTTACTTAAAAGCCTGGAGATAGTTAGCGAAAGTTTTGGTTTAGGTGTTTATAGCTATTACAGTAAAGATTTAAATCGATTGAGGATGCAGCGTAGTGACGCTGCTAAAGAGGGGCGTAAGGCTCGAACCAACTTACTGAATCGGATAAAAAAAGAAGCAAGTGATTTACTTTATATACATCAACCGCCTGATAGAAAATGGAAAAGTAAAACTGAAGCAGCTCAAAAAATTGAAGGTAAACTATGGAGTTTTATCCAAGAATTGGAAGAGAACGGTGAAAAAACAGACCTTGTTTGTGAGAGTTTAGATAAGACGATTGTACGATGGTCTAAAAAAGAAGGTGAAGTAAAATTAGCAATGGAAGAAACAGTTAGGATCAGAAAAAATAAAGCTTCGGTATCGTGATTGATCTGGAATTCGACCCTGTAATGCTCAAGGACTATTTGCAGGGTTGATTATGGATATTTGTTTGGTAGCTTGCTGTAGATAATTTTAAAGATAAAATATCCACATACAGCAGACGGTAATAAGGATATAGCATGACAATTCTCTCCATCCACGGCGTTCGCAGTTATCAGGGTGAAAAGCCAGTGGAATTCGACTTGAGTAAGTATGTCACTCTTATCTATGGACAAAACGGTTCAGGAAAATCAACTGTTTCTGGTTACTTTTATAAGCATGGTCGAGCAGAATACAGTCAGTGTAACCTGCAACCTCCGTTGAGTATGAACTACTTGGTATTTAATCAGGAGTATGTAGATGATATTTTCAGTCAACCTTCTCAGCCGGGAATTTTCACTTTAAGTAGTGAAAATGCAGAAATTAAAACTGAAATAGATATTCTGGAAGCACAATGCAAACGTCTCCGTACCGATAGTGATGCTTTGGATGTACAAAAACGTGATGTTGAGAGTATGTCAGAAAGAGTTAAAAGTGAATCAGCAAAACAAATTTATAGTTCCACCGCAGAAATCAGAAAAACAGATTTATGGGATTTGATGGCTGGAACCAAACAAACCGATAAGCTTTATCAGACAATCTTAGAACACACTGAAGTTGAAGATACATCAACACAGGAATTGGTTGAAGAATTGCACCAACTTGAGGCAAGTAAAGGTAATCCTTATGCTTTACTCGAATCCTTGCCAGCATTCCCTTTGAATGAAACTGACATTACGTTATTGATGCAACCTCTTATTCCAACAGGTGATAGCCGCCTTGCTGCTGCAATTAATCAATTGGGCAACATTGACTGGGTGAGGAATGGACAGTCGTGGCTGATTGATGATATTTGTCCATTTTGTCAAACACCAATAGATGTGCAGCAACTTCAACGGGAAATTACTGCGCTTTTTGATACCTCATGGGAAGCCGCGATGGAGCAGTTGCAGGAGCTTCAGGAACGATATCAATCCTGGTACGATAAACCCGAAGATATGCGTCAGTTAATAAAGGCGTGTCCATTAGTTGAGAAAGAACATCCCGTTTATCTCTATCTGCTTGAACTAGAACAGGTATATCAGCGAAACAAATTGCATATTGATGAGAAATTAACATCACCTTCGATATCGATCTCTCTTGAAGATCTTTCTGTTTTGGCAGACGCTGTTTCAGCGCAGCTGACTGATATTAATACGATAATTGGCGAACATAACCGAAAGGCTGACAATTATCATGTTGAGCGGCCAAGACTAAAACAGAAGTTACTCGGCTATATCCGAAAACTGGTAACAGAAACAATAACTAATCATGATAAAAAATTAGCGGAGTTTGCAAAGAAGTTAGACAAATTAACGGAACGTCAGAAAGAAATCTCGGACAATCTTAATGCTCTAACCTTAATTATTCGCGATAAATCAAGCCTTATCGTCAATACTCAGGAAACGATTGATCGGATTAATTGTAGTTTGAATAGTCTAGGGGTCACTGGGTTTCATATTGCTCCTTATGAAGATCGGGATGATTACCGTCTGATTCGGGAAGGAGAGAACAGCGATACACCAGTTTTTAGTAGCCTGAGTGAAGGGGAAAAGACGTTGATTGCTTTTCTATATTTTCTAGAAACCTGCACAGGGAGAAAAAGTCGTGATGACAATGACCAACGAACACGTTTAATAGTCATTGATGACCCCATATCCAGCTTATCGCAAAATTATGTTTTTGAAATTGCTTCATTGATCCAGTACCATGTTATACGAGCCAGAATTGCTGAAAAAATTATTATTCTGACACACAGCCTATTTTTCTTTCAAGAGTTGCTACTTTCTGCGGAAAGAAAGAAAAGGCCTGCTGGTTCTTGTCCTCCTGAATGGACGCTTTATAGGATATCCAAATCCCTGCATAGTTCTGCTTCTCCTGTTTCTGAAAAAGAATTACTGAACGACTATCAGGCACTATGGTATGTCTTGCGTCATGCCCAAAAAAATGACATTGCCAGTGTTGTGATCCCGAATACAATGCGGCAAATTCTTGAATATTACTTTGGTTTTTCAGGAAAAAGTGCAACCCTTCACCGAGCACTTGAAACACTGTCCAGCGGACCTGAAGGCGAACCTGGGTTTCGTATATTTGCCCGTTATCTGAACAGACATTCCCACCAAGATGCTCGCAATATCTCTCTTCATGAAGGTGCTTCGGTTGAACGCTATCTTACTTGGTTTAAGAAAGTATTTGAGGCAGCGAAAGATGAAGAACATTACACATCAATGATGGGAGAAGTGACAAAATCTGCTTGATTAACAATAGAAAGGGACCATCACCCTGAGATTAACCGTTAACAGTTCGGCAAAGAGCGCATGTGCTGACACACGTGCTCCCAGCGACCAAAACGGAAACGCAGATACTGGTGAACCAGCACAGTTTTCTGTTTCATTCCGGGCTCCTTTCTTTCGACGCCGACAAGCTGTCAGCGAGCCTTGTACACCTCGTACAAGCGTGACTATCGTGTAGAGGCTGAGGATCCCAGGATGATGGCTACTGTTATTGTAGGCCATTTCAGCTAATGATTCAATCTTTGCTTAATCTCCTTATCTGGCTGTCATAGCTTCCATCATCAATAGCCGAGTCCATTATATTCATTCATTATTTAGTAACCTCACTACTAGTGGCTATTCAGGGAACTATTGTCCTCATTGTAAGCTTTTCTTATACTTAGTGTGGCAATGCTCAAACGAGTCTAGTGTTGTATTTAGCTATAAAAGGTGTTTGAACAGCTCACCATAAATTAACAGAGTACTCGCTTCTGGCATTAAACTACCCACATATAGAACCCTCGGGCCTATTCCCCAGATGGCAAACCGACAAGCTTAGTTGAATTGCCAGAAGTGGAGTTTAAAACCTGACTTCAAGCCTCTGGTGGTGTGGTGATTATTTAGCGGACTAATGCGAGCTGAAATTCTAAATCATCATTTAATAATGGCGGAGAATTACTGATAATATTCAAATATCATGCAGGGGGACTGGTGCGTATAAACATAACTGCATCTAAATCTAAGGAAGATAAATGACATCGTTTATAGTGGAGCAAAAATTTCACTCGGTAGGGAATGGCACTTTTAAATCAGGTGTAGTAATGAGCCTGGATACAAGAGAGGCTTTCCAATGGGTTTATGATTGTGGCTCCACAAGCATGACTACGCTAAATCGAGTATTAGGGGCAATAACCCGGCGCGGATGGCCAGAATCCATTGATATGTTAGTGCTATCGCATTTCGATAATGATCACGTTAACGGCGTTGAAGAGATTCTGAGGCACTGTCGCGTTAAAACTCTTATCCTCCCATTTTCAGAATGGGCACAGACCGTGCGCGAGATTTCGGTTATGGGCAAAAAGGGTACTTCACCGTCAACAGCGCTCATGCAGCTCAATCCAGTTAAATGGCTGACATCAAGAAATTTTGATGCTCATGTCGAAGAGATTGTATTGGTTCAGGGGGGAACCGAAACTTCACCTGTTCCCTATGGTGACGATGATCCTAAACCGGAACCGAGAGATTTTCAGCGAGATGATGATGTCAGACGTTTCAGTCAGAACTACTTTTCTTTAGGTTCGGCTATGACCGGTGCCTCAAGAATTCGAATTTTCCGCCATGATCGATCTATTCAAGCCTTAAACAGGGAGTTTGAGTTCGTCTTTTATAATGCAGAGAAAGACTTTGCTACCCTAGGGTTGATTGAACAGCGAAACGGACAGTGGTATGCAAAAAAATCAGGTAGTCTCTTATCTGATGCTAAAACAGATATTCAGAATACCATCATGAGTATTAACCTACACCAGCCGCTATCGACAATGCCTACAGGCTGGAGGAAAACTCTAAAGAATTGCTATGAAAACCATTTTGGTCATTCAGGCAAGGCTAAAAATAACATTTCGTTATGTATGTATGCTGCACCTATCAGAGCAACACCTTGTCAATTTCATGTGAGGAATGATTGTTGCATTATCCCGCATGCGAAAAAGCCGACTGTTAGGCTGGCTACGCTCTGTACTGGCGATATTCATCTTACTTCATCAGTGATTTCAGATATCCAAAACCATCTGGGAACGCAACGCTGGGACAGAATTGGTTTGGTGCAGGTTCCTCACCATGGTTCTCAGCATTCGTGGGAACTAGGTAATGCGAAATTACTGGCTCCTGCTCAATTTGTACATTGCGCATCGGGGACAAAGCACCATCCACATCCACTCGTGCAGGCAGATCTCAGTAGTTCTGTTGTGTATACGGCAGACCGTAAGCAAAGTGTATATGTTTATTATAAGCTTTAATGAAAGGGGGGAGCGCCCCCTGAAGGTCTTCGAAGGAATACTCCTTATCTAAGTGTTACTGTGATAGCGACACCTTGTGATCTGTACGTCGTAAATCCAACAAAATGATATTAGCTACTTTAGCTTCCGGCATAGAGCTGACATCTAGATGATGTATAGCTCTGAACTGATACACAGTAAGTTACCCAACTAGCGATATCCCTCTTATCCCGCCTTCAATAATACTTCCCCTATCAGCCTCTTCAATAAAATCAGCCCACCATTGCATCATAGGGCGTCTTTGCTCTAGATAATCACTGCGGTTATAGGCGCGTCTAACTTCATTTTTATCAACGTGGGCGAGGGCGGCTTCGATGACATCGGGTGGGAAGCCTTGTTCATTGAGAGCGGTACTAGCAATTGAGCGTAGGCCGTGTGAGACCAGTACACCACCGAATCCAGCGCGTTTTAATGCAGCATTGACGGTTTGGCTATTCATTGGCTGAGTAGGCTTGATACGGCTAGGAAAGATAAACTCACGATTACCACTTAATGGTTTCATTAGCTCTAAAATAGCCAAAGCAGCGTCAGATAACGGAACGGTATGTTCGCGATTCATTTTCATTCTAGCAGCGGGTATCTTCCATTCCTTGGTTTCAAAGTTGATTTCGTCCCAACGGGCCTCAGCGGCTTCGGCAGGGCGAGATATGGTAAGCAGCTGCCACATAAACAAGCATCGAGTTGATAGGCTAATACTAGCTGTTCGCATTGTCTGCATGAGCTTTGGTAGCTGATCAGGTGGGATACTTGGCATATTCTTTTTCTTGGGTTTTTCAAAAGCCTTGCCAATGTTGATACTTGGAACGGCATCAATTAACCCAGTATTTTGAGCATAGATCATCACTTCGTTGATACGCTGACAAAGGCGACGGACAGTTTCTAGTGCGCCTCTGGCTTGTACTGGTTGTATTGCTTGAACCAATATGTGCGCTTTGATATCAGTAACACTAATATCGCCAATAGCGGGGAAGACATCTCGTTCAAGTGAACGCCAAATGTCGTTACCATAGTCTTCGGTTACTGTGGACTTCTTCACTTCCCACCAACGTTCAGCGACAAGTTGGAAGGTATTGGTTTTAGCCTCTTGAGAGTTTCTTACTTGATCTTTCTGATATTCTTGAGGGTCAATATCTTTTGCCAGTAATGAGCGAGACTCTGCTCTAAGTTTTCTAGCATCTGAAAGTGTGACAGCAGGGTAGGCCCCAAAACTTTGTTTGGTCCTTTGTTTTGTATAAGGGCGGTAGTAACGGAATTGCCATAATTTGCTTCCGCTAGATTTGATTAGCAGTGTGAGTCCATCACCATCATACAGCTGATAGTCCTTGTCCTGCGGTTTAGCTGCTTTGATTTCGGTATCGGTTAATGGCTTAGTTTTTCTTGCCATGAAAAATCTCCATGCGTTTAGGCCCAACAAAGATGTTAGTTCTTTTCGTTGGGCCTATCAATGGGCCTAAAGGAATTAGCTTGGGTGGGATAAAATAGGACAGTGTAGGACATAAAAAAGCCCGCAACTCATTGAGTTAGCGGGCTTTTCAGTCTTCTTTGGACGTCCTTAGAAGATAATTTGGTGGAGCTGGCGGGAGTTGAACCCGCGTCCGAAATTTCTACATTCTCTAATGGGGTATAGTGAAATCAATAGGTTACTATATTAATCAATAAATTAGCTAACAATGGCTGATAACGGCTATCAATAGATATCAACGAATAACAATAGTTATTGAGTTAGATGGACACTATGTGGACATAATAAATTGTTAGCTGTGTAAAAAGCAATGTTTATTCATCCAGTGAACATAATGGATTTTTGGTGACGGCATCTTCCAAATGACTAGGTGCAAAGTGAGCATATATCATTGTCATTTTTATATCTGAATGGCCTAGAATGTCTCTTAGCACTAAAATATTTCCCCCGTTCATCATAAAGTGGCTTGCAAATGTATGTCGCAAAACGTGGGTGCATTGCCCTTCGGGTAATTCAATGCCTACTTTATTTACCGTTCTTTCAAATGTTTTACGACAAGGGGTAAACAGCTTGCCTCGTTTTTTGGGTATCTCGTTATATAGTTCTTTTGAAATAGGAACAGTTCTTACTTTTTTACTTTTTGTGTTTTTATAAGTAATACGATAGGGGGTTACTTGGCTACTTTCTAAATTTTCCGCTTCGCTCCATCTTGCGCCAGTGGAAAGACAGATTTTTGCTATCATTAAAACGCTATCACTTTTAGATTCTGAAAGCGCATCAAGTAGAATTTTGATTTCATCTTTATATAGAAATGTCACCATGCTTTCATCTACCTTAAAAGTAGGTAGGCCAGCAAGAGGGTTAGGTAAAGACCAATGACCTAATTTTTTTAAAGTACCAAAGACTGCTGATAAATTGCGTTGTTCATGATTAACCGTGACAGGCTTTATTTCCATGCAGCGCCCATTAACATCAGGTATTTCACCTTTTAAGCGACCCTCACGATATAAACTAAAATCAGATGCGGTTAGTTGTGATGCGATTGGATCGCCTAGCCCTGCACAAATAGCTTTTAGCTTTGACATCATGCGGTCTACATCGGTTAAGGTTCTACCGTATAAGTCATGCCATTGATTGATTAAATCAGAAAGCCGCCTGTTATCCTGTTTTTCACCAAGCCACGGCTTATCCTCCATTTCACCTAGGATATATTTCTCGTAATAAAGAGCTTCACCCTTTGTGGCAAATTTTTTTCGTATGCGTTTACCGTTAACACCGTTTGGCCTTATATCACATAGCCATTCGCCAGAGTCAATTTTTCTAACAGTCATATTATTTATTGATTTTCAATAATAGTAACAACTCGACCTAATATAGATAAGTCATCTAAATCACAATCAAACGGTATACCAACGCCAGACACGCGAACTTTTTTTATAGGTATGCGAGTAAGTTCTCTAATACTTATTTTACCCTCAATATCAACTAGCCATTTACCGTCAAAAATATCACTGAAATGTTTATCAATGATGTAGTAATTATTATCTTCCTGAATGGATTTAGGTTCAGCAGGAAGCGGGGCGGTATTTTTGAACATAGCTTTATCAAACATAACGTTGCTTGACTGAATAAGTTCACCATTGATTAACTTAAAGTTAGTAATTTTTAGAACATCAACTTTTTCATGTGTGAATGGTGTTCCAGTGCCAAATGTTAACCACTCAAGATTAGCGCCTGTTTCCAGAACGCAACGTACAACTATATCGGCGGGGAATAAATCTCTTTTGTAACGCATCGATAAGCTACTACTAGCGATACCTAAATGTTCTGCTAAAGCTACTTTGGAGCCAAATCCATAAGCCTCAATACAACGATCTAGCACCTCGCCACCACTTTTAGTGAAGTCTATTTCTAGATTCAAGGTAAATACCTCTTGATTTTAGCTTTAAGTGAATCTATTATTCACTACAAGCTATTGTTAGCCATTGTTAGGTAGTTAGCAATTATTGTTAGCTGTTGTTAACCAACTGGAGATTTTGCCTTATGAACGAACAATGTTCAACTGAAACAACCATGAAAAAGCGCTGGATTCCAATATCAGAATTTTGTGAAAAGTATGGAATATCGCTTAGTACTGCCCGTTATTGGAAATCTCAAGGTAAATTAAAAATCAAACCAAAGAAGAAAGCTAATGAACGTGTATACGTTGATTTGGTCGCTTACCATAAAGAATGGTTTGAATAAAAAAGTTCACGTTTCGTGAATGTTGATGTGTAAATAGTGAATTACAAAAAGAGTAAAGGCTATGTTTGATTATCAAGCTTCCAAACAATCACACTTTGACAATGCATGTCGTGCTTTTGCGATTACGCACAAAGGTGACCTTGTTCAGATAGCGGAAGCAATCGGCATGAATGCGCAAATGTTGCGTAACAAGTTAAACCCAGAACAGCCGCACCAATTAACATCAAGTGATTTAGTTAAAATTACGGATGCGACAGAAGATGCCACGTTGTTAGATGGTTTATTAGAGCAGCTTCAATGTCAGCCGTCTGTACCTTTGAATAATGCGACTGAGGGAAATTTTCCAGCGTATATTTTAAATGCAACGGCAGAGGTCGGAAAGTTAGCAAGTCAAGCGGTCTTAGGTGGTCATATTAATAATGCCCGTTCCGCTGAAATTAAACAGAGCGTAAATAATGCGATCCGTTGTTTAGCATTAGTTGGTGTGACAATTTCAGCCCGTTTACATTCATCCCCTGCGTTTGTATCAGCGATTGATACCGTTGTGGGATTCAGTCAAGCAATGGTGTGATTATGTGTAATGAAAAAAGTGCATTAGAAAAATTAGCAGAAATAACAAATAGAAATCGTGATTTGAATAAAAAAGGAATAAAAGTAAACACAGATAATATTCGCAATAGGAGCAAGTATAAGTCTGAATTGAAATCTGATGTGCTTAGTTGTCTTTTCTTATATATGGAAAATCATAATTTAGGCATTGATGCGGTGTATGAGGTGTTACTAGACATAAGGACAGAGTTAAATTGCGAGTTTAACGCAAAAATATACCATGATGATTATGATGATGAAGTTCCATTTTGAGGGTTAACAAATGACTCAAGCACATAAACAGCAGTACAAATATAAAGTCACTGGCGACTCATTTAAACGTTTAGAAGAAATCAGCGTAAACAAAAAAGATGGTTCATTAAAATATATTGTCCCCGTTATTTTGTTTGCAACTGTTTATTTAATTTCTAGAATATAGGTAATTACTATGAGACAGAACCCAGCAATACTTGAACAGCGTTACATGCCAATGTCTATAGGTCAGCGTGTACACGGTATCAATAAAGTATGTGAAGTTAAATCTAAAACATCGGGATTAGAGAACAAAGAATTAAAGTCATTTATAAAAGAAATGCGTGACCGCTTTAATGAAGACCATGTAAATAATAAAAAACTTTTAGCTGTTATATTTTTCATGGCTGACATTGATAAGTCTAGACATGGTTGTCAATTTGAAGATTTAACTTCAAAAGAAATATTTAATATTGTTAAAGCTATTAATTATATTAAAGGCTCAAGTGCCTTGTTACCTAAAAATTTAACCTTACCGCTTAATTAAATAATACCCAATTAAATAAATGACGTTAGCGCGTCAGGAATTTTTACACTCTAAATTTAGGAATTAAATAAATGAATATACCAGAACCAACATTCACACCTGTAGTTGATATGGGTAACGGTGAAGATGTCACAATGATTGCTGTTATTCAAGCTAACCGTGAAGATGAAAAAAATGCACGCTCAATTATTTTTGCTTCTCGTTTACGTCGCCTTTCATTGCAAGTTATTCGCGACAAGCTCGACTATGGACAGATAGCACAGTTATTGGAGAGTGAAGCTAATCACATCGAAAATCAGGCGCAAGAACTGAATTATGTTTGAAGTGCAAGAACACAATAGCGACGTATATATTTCAATACGTCGCCAACAAGAAGAAAATAAGCCAGAGTTGCCGAAATCAGCGACTCTGGCTGAACGCATTATGTGGGATGCCAATAAAGATGATGCTGAGTGGCGTCATGAAATTATTTCGCATGTTCCCGATTTCCTATCAATTTACTTTGCCACTAAATACGCACGCCTTTTTAATCAAAAAGGTCGTCGTCGTGCCAATGAATTTTTACGCAAAACAGCTAAGAATGTATTGCCACGATTCGAACGTGTCATGAAACAGTATGAGTTTAAACATCATGTTTCAGGTGACAGGCCATTCCCTTTTATTGAACAACTCGAAAATATAGCGCAGTTAGATAGAACGGTTATCAAAACCTTGGCAAATGAAATTGCCAGTTTTATGAGTGATAACTATGAAGCTGCAACAAAGCAATACGCCAATAGCGACCCAAAAGATGAATGTGAAGCCCGTCAGCGTCTTGATAAAACTTACGCTTTCCTTGCTAAATTAACATTGCAGTCAGGCACTCAGCCGCCATATTGGCAGCAATTTAACAAAGGTAGGATTAGGCCAAGTGAAGATAAACTTTGCGCGGCATTGCTTCGCATGTTTGATGTTGCTTGGTGGTATCGTCGTTTAAAACGTTTGTGTGACCTGAAACGTGAGCACCTTGCTATCGCGATTGGTCAAGTTCAAAAGTCCGCATCACCTTATGTTTCAAAAACAACCTTGCATCGTTGGGTAGAACAAAAGCGTTCCAACTGGCAATTTCTTAAAGACTTTGAATTACAAGACGAAGACGGCAACCGAACTGAACTTACAAAAATGGTTTTAGGTAGTGTGGCAAACCCTGCCGTTCGTCGTTGTGAGTTAATGGCACGCATGCGCGGGTTTGAAGACCTTGCAAATGAAATGGGCTGTGATGGTGAGTTCTACACAATGACCGCCCCATCAAAATACCATTCCGCTTATCAAGCAGGTGGTTTTGTTGATAATTGGAACGGATGTGATCCAAGAGCAACCCAAAAATATCTGTGTAAAACGTGGGCGAAAATACGTGCGGCTTATAGCCGTGCGGGTATCCGTGTTTTTGGTTTTCGTGTTACCGAGCCACACCATGATGGTACGCCACACTGGCATATGTTGTTGTTTGTTATGCCTGAGCAGAAAAAACAATTACGTTCTATTTTTAGCCACTATGCACGTTTAGAAGATAGAGACGAACTTACCACACCTAAAGCATTAAGAGCCCGTTTCCACGTTGAACCTATCGACGAAAGAAAAGGTAGTGCAACTGGCTATATCGCTAAATACATTTCAAAAAATATTGACGGTTACGCGATGGACGATGAAGTCGATAAGGAATCAGGCCAGAAGTGCAAAGACATGGCGCGTGCAGTTTCCGCTTGGGCTTCTCATTGGAAGATTCGCCAGTTTCAACAAATAGGTGGTGCGCCTGTGTCTGTATGGCGTGAATTACGCCGTATGGGTGATGATACAGAAGCATCAACAGGTTTGGATGTTGATTTTGCCGAAGTCCATAAGGCCGCAGACACAAGCAATTGGAGCGAATACACCAAATTGCAAGGTGGAGCCTTTGTACGTCGTGCCGACCTTATCGCCCGTCTATGGTATGAGCGTGAAGAAAAGACAAACGCCTATGGTGAGCCTGTCGATTGTATCAAGGGTGTTTATTGTACTTTGGTAGGTAATGACTCCCCATTAATTACCCGTATTAAGAGCTGGCAGATTGTGCCGAAGTTAGCCGAAGCGACAGCGGAGGCTGGTTTTGATGGCGCGATTAGCGCCCCTTGGAGTTCTGTCAATAACTGTACGCAGGCACGGAGGACGATTAAAGACAAAGAAACGGTTATTCCCGATATTGTCAGAAAAGCCAAAGAAATTGGCATCACTTTAGACCCCGAAAAAGACCCTTTCATGATCCATTCGATAGCAAGAGGGGCTATTTATACAGAAAACGGTCAAAGCGTGAAATTTCATGCGAATGGCCATATCCAAAAAATCGTATTTAAGTCAGATAAAGTCAAAAAATCACTGGCTCGGTGTGAGTCGGCTATATCTCGAATTCAGCAGAGGATAAAAGAAAATGGCAAAAACAGCGGCAGAGCGCAAAGCGGAACAGCGTAAGCGACAAAAAGACAATGGCGAAACGAAATTTGAGCTGATGGTCGATAGTCAAGAATTGGAAATGTTGAAGAATAATTGTGCTATTCGTCGACCAGGGCGGGAGCCTTACGAAATGAATGAGTACATTCAACTATTAATTCGCCAAGATACTGCTCGACTAAGTGACAAAATTCACGAGTTATCAAAATCAACCTGTAAAAGATGCGGTGAGCAATTGCCTGTTAGTCAGTGTTGCTTATCAGGTGCGTCTGATTGTTGGAATACCAACGGCTGGCATTATTTGAAGTTGGATAATATTGCCGTGACATGTCACAAAGCGGATAGTTTATAAATGAATCACATAACCCTGTAATTCAAAAGAAATTTTAATTATTTCTGATTTACAGGGTTTCCCAATGACTTTATTTATGTATACTGTACAAATATCCAGTATACAAATGGGAATTTGAATATGAGCGATTTATTACAGGAATCGGTAGCGTTTGAGCGCATTAGTGTTATTGCAAAGCTGGGGAGTTTAGAGGGTTGCAACCATTATGAGCGTCAAGTTGTACTCACACTGATTACTGAACTTGCAGACGGTGCAAGGGAAGAAATAGCAAAAAAGAGCAATCAAAAAATTAGGCTGCTAAATAGCAGCCTGATGTAAATCAGCAATCATGCACCCTTTGAGGTTAATAACCCTAGCGCCAGTTGGCGCTGTTCAGGGTTAAATTTTTCAATCATGGATTGAATCAAATCATCTGAGTGGGCGCTAGGGCTGATTGTGTGACTAAACGTTAGATTTAAAACATAGGTGTGACCGCATTCAACATCATTACAGGCGCAATAAAGGTCTGAAATTTCACGATGTTTACGATTCGATTTGCGAATTGTCGCGCGTTGGCCGCAAATGGGGCAGAATATTTTTAATACTCGCACGTTCCAGACCTCCGATTGTTGATAACGTCTTAATTTTACCCTATTTTTAGACATTATTCATTTTCCTTAATGATATTTTGACGGAAATTTAATTTCAAAGACTCATTTCTACCGATTTCACTATTAACCGCATTCATAAATAAATTTTGTACGGGGATAACTTCATCTTGTCGATAGGCTTCTCTTGCTTTTAAGGGGTCACCTAAGCCGCCAGAGCCTAAGCCGGGAATGATGCCAGCAAGGCCAGCAGGGAAACGGTGAGCATTTAGAATGTCTTGCGCACTAATACTTTTCACATTGCTAAACTCATCGTTTGCAGAGATATCCCCAACGGGAATAAATTTGATGCCGTCAGGGTCACCATTCGGCACACTCACAAACATGGTTTCAAAATTACCAATCCCTTTGCTTTGGCTGAGTTTTTGGATAATTTGTTCTTCTACTTCGTCGGTCATATTCGGGTCATTACAGTAAATCATCCCGCCCGTGTGTGCCCCGTTATGGTAATAACGACGACGAAATATAGTTGCTTCACTGTTCAGTAAAGCTGCGTGGATGCCGCCAATATAGTCCGGTAAACCGTAGACTTGCTGTTGTGGGTCATACATCTTGATATAAATGATTTCATCAGGGGTATAAACTAGTGGCTCACCTTCTTGTAAAATGACAAAATCGCCGTCTTTACGCCTACGCAAGTAAAGTGAGGGTAAAACCTCCAATCCGATGATTTCCCCCCAACCGTTACGCACTTTTAAAATGGCCACATCACCAAATAAAAAGTAATTAAAGACAGCCGCTTTTAATTGCTCGTGGGTTAGGCCACCGCCAATATAATCACTGGTGACCATATTATGACGAGCATAAAGAACGCCCCCATGCTGGCCATTTAAATTTACCAATTGCGCCAGTGCTTCACGGTCTATTGGTGGTGTCCAATGGTCAAAATCATTGTCATACCAGATATTTTTATAATCAGTATGCGTCGTTAAAATAGGCGTTGGCTTGCCTAGTGTGATGCTAAATCCTTTAGAGGGGGCTTTAGCCGGTTGCGCCATCTGTTTGCGTGAATTCCGTTTCTTTTTCATTATGCAGCCTTTGGTAATATATATTTGGATTTGCGCTTTTTATCCGTATTAAGCGGCTCTTTAATTACTGCGTGAGACGTTGCCCAGAAAACATCCGCGTGGCCTGTTTCTTGTGTTCTATCTGCGACGAATGTCATTGCGCCACCTTTACCCGTAGTTGTGTGACGAATGCATAAAAATGATGCTGGGATTTCTTTCTGATCCATATCCCATTCAATGCGCTCTTCATCAACAATATCTATCATCTTCATCACAAGTTGCGTTTTCATTTGCAGACTATAAAGAATGGGCTGTGTGATACGAGGCGCAAAATCTTGCACCATTTCATACACGGATTGGCCTATCCCTGTAGTATCGATGCCAATGTGTGTGAAACGATATTTCTTGGTTAAGTCTTCAATCAATTTTGCTTGATGTCGCCAGCTAAACCCTTGCCAATAAAATGTTGCCAATACCCGAAATACTTCGGGTGCCATCATGGGTGGTGCAACGATAACAAACGTTGATGTGTCGCCAGAGCGTGCAGGGTCATACCCGCCCCACACTTCGCGATTGCCAAATGGGCGCGGGTCGTCGGGTTTATGGTCTTCCCATAAATTCACATCAACACCGCATTTCATTAAGGTGTCATATTTAAAGACAGACTTACCACTATCAATAAATACGCACATATACAACATGTTGAATGTGTCAGGGTTATATCGTTGTCGTAATTTATCGATAGACGCTAAGTTAAAGCCGCCTTTTATCGCATCTTCAAGGGTAATGATATAGCGCCATTGCCCATCGGGGCACTCACGCCCCCCGTCACGCATTTCTTTCTCACTTGGAAACTCGACGTTCTTACGTTTAGGGTCATTGCCGCGCCATTCATCCCCCATCCAAAATGGATAAGCTGGATGTGTTTTAGAGCTAGGCGTGGAAAAATAGGTGATACGCCAGCGGTCATGTGTTGCCATTGCAGATGCAACATCATTTAAGCGTTTAAAATCAGGAACCCAAAAATATTCGTCACAATATAAATGACCACTATAAGATTGAGCCGTGTTTTTATTGGTGGATAAGAAGCGCAGTTCTGCTCCATTGCTTAAACGGATGGGATTACCCGTTAGCGATACACCAAAGAATTGCTCCGCAATATTCACAATATATGACCGGAATACTTCCGCTTGGGGTTTTGACGCAGATAAAAATATCTGCGGGTCACCCGTCAAGCAGGCATTCTCAAAGGCTTCAAAGGAGAAGTACCACGTTGCCCCGATTTGACGGCTTTTTAATATATTGCGCACTGCCTGCGTGATATTAATGCGCAAATGCTTTTGATAACCAAACAGCATTTCATCAGCAAAGCGTTGGAAATCTTCTGGCGTCAGGCTAGAAATGTCATTTTTACGATAGCGTTTCTTTTTCTTCGGTTCGCCATCTTCATTCATTGCATAATCAGCACCGCCTTGCATATCCGCTGATTGCGATTTTAACGCTGCCATTTTTTCAGCGTGTTTATTCGCTTGCGCCATTAATTTAACGTGGCTAGCAATCAATCGGTCTAACTCATCTAATTCAAGCTCCGTTTTTTTAGTTCGCTCGCTCAATAAAACAATGCGACGGTTAATTGCTTCAATCACACTCTCATGACTGAGCATATCTGCCCAATTCCATTTTTCTGCCCAATAGTAAACAATCCGACGATTAGGCAGGCTCAATTCCTCCGCGATTTCCGCTGGAGTATAGCGTCGCAAATATAACGATTTTGCGACCTGTATTTTTGCATCCGTGTATTTAGCCATAGTAGATGCATTGTGCCCCGACCTTTAAACGCTGGCATTAAGCGGCTTTCGGCAAAGCATTTATAACCGAATCGAACTTGTCGCCAGTGAAAAAAATGTGGGCAATACTGAGCACCTAACGAAATGGAAGCAACAAACCCAAGGACGGGAGCAACATGTAAATGTCGCAATTAAGAACAACATGGTTATGTATCGCGACAGAGGGTGACACCGTAGACGGCAGAGTCATTGAAAGGCAAGACCTGTTAGATGCAGCAGAGCTCTACGATTATAAATTATATGCGGCACTAATTTGGCCGGAACATAATCACGATGCAGAACCAATGGGCGAAGTGCTTGAGGTCATGCTTGAAGAAAATGAGCATGGTGAATTACAGCTTCTCGCCATTATCAGGCCATTTGTTAGCTTATTAATCGCAAATGCCGAGGATAAATACCTGTTTACCTCCATAGAATTAACGCCTGACGGTAATTTTAGAGGGACAGGTAAATCGTATCTTGAAGGGCTGGCTGTTACTAATGAGCCTGCCAGTGTTGGAACCACAAGGCTACATTTCAGCCGAAAAAAACGAAAGGACAAGGACATGTCAACAAAGTCTAAGAAAACAAGCTGGCGTAAGTTGTTTAATATTGCTGAGCCAGAAGCGACACCGCCAGAGGAAACGGTTGACGGTGATAAGTTACAGAAACTAGCGGAAGCATTAGCCGCTGCCGAAGAAGAAATTAAACTGTTAAAAGAACAGATTGCATCTACTCAGCAGGAAGTGGAGGACGTTCAAGACGACGTCGACACGGTAAAAGAAGTGGTAGACACGGAAGAATTCGCACGTTTGCGCGAGAACCTACCACAAATCGTTAAAAACTTTGGAAAGTTAGACGAAAAAGTCACTAAGTTGCCAAAAAATAACCCTAAAGGCGAAGATAAAGAACGCAAAAAAGGCTTCGAATATCTTTAATCGTCATTAGTTTAGGAGAGGGATTTCCATGTTAAATCAAAAGGCAGTTAAGTGTCTTGATAGTTATGAAGAAGGCCTTAGAAAATCTTATGGGATTGATAAGACTTCTCGTTATTTTAATTTGTCAGACCCAAAAGAAACCGCTTTACGTTCTGCATTATTAGACCGCATTGAGTTTCTTAATATGATTACTTGCGCTGATGTTGACCAGTTACAAGGCCAAGTCGTCGCTGTTGGTAATCCGGGTATTTTTACAGGTCGAAGTGATACTGGTCGTTTTATTCGAAAAACTGCGGTTAGTGGTAACGAATATAAATTGGTTGAAACCGACTCAGGTGCTGCGTTGCCATGGAGTTTATTGTCTGTTTGGGCGAATGCTGGGACAGAGGATGAATTTGCACAGCGCATGCAAACATTTACTAATGAATCTTTTGCGCTAGATATGCTCCGTATTGGTTTTAATGGTGTGAAAGTTGCGGCTAAAACCGACCCTGAAAAATACCCGAACGGAGAGGATGTCAATATCGGTTGGCATCAAATCGCTAAAAACTGGGAGAATGGTAAGCAAATTATTACTACTCCGGTCACATTGGATGACAAAGGCGATTATCGCTCATTAGATGCGATGGCATCCGACCTGATTAATACCTGCATTCCACAGCAATTCCGTAATGACCCGCGCTTGGTGGTGCTTGTTGGTGCTGATTTAGTGGCAGCAGAGCAATATCGATTATATCAAGCGGCTGATAAACCAACGGAAAAAATCGCTGCACAAATGCTGGCAGATACTATCGCGGGTCGTAAAGCGTTAGTACCGCCATTTATGCCCGGTAAGCGCATGGTTGTGACAATGTTGTCAAACCTGCATATCTACACCCAGCGCAACACGCGTCAGCGTAAAGCAGAGTTTGTAGAAGACCGTAAGCAGTATGAAAACAAATATCTGCGTAATGAGGGATATGCGTTGGAATACCCAGAGTTATATGCCGCTTATGATGAAAATGCAGTTACTATCGGCACCGTTTCTGAATTACCGAACAATCCAGATAATCAGGAACAATAGTAATGTTATCACCCGCACAACGCCACCGCTTAGACGTTGAAGTCAAGCAAAAGCTGGAAAGGCAAGAGGCCATCACTATCGCTGATGGTGCCAGCATGCACTTACAAGCGAGGGCGATTGAGCGGGATGTCAAAAGACTGCGTGAGCAACCGACAACGGCTGACCGCGTGGAAATGAAAAAGCGGGAGTTACTCCCCGCTTATCTTCCCACCGCTGAACGCTATTTGTCCGAGGGGGAGGTCTACCGAAACCCGATTTTTGCTTACTGCACCGTTTGGCTATTTGATGTTGGGGATTTCGACAAGGGATTGGATTGGGCAGATATTGCCATTGAGCAAGGACAGCTCACCCCAGACAATTTCCGCAGTAATTTTCCGGCCTTTGTCGCTGACACTATCTTAGCGTGGGCAACATTGGAAAATGAAGCGGGAAACAGTATTGAGCCTTATTTTTCAAGAACCTTTAAAAATGTCACTGAAAAATGGCGAGTTCACGAAAAAATCAGGGCGAAATACTACAAATTTGCTGCATTGAATTTGCTAAGAAGCAATATCAATCAGGATGCGAAAGCCAGTGCCATTGACTGTGTCGATACATTGGAACAGGCCGCATCCTATATGGAAAAAGCACGACAGCTTAATCCTAAGGTGGGTGTTGATACGCACTTAAAACGGATCGCCATGCGCATTCGAGCGTTAACAGCCGAATAAAAACGACTACCGCAAGCCAATCGGGCGTGGTGGAGATGACGCAATTTATTGCTTTCAGTCTTGGAAGCCAGTCAGCCCGATTTTTTATTACAAGGATTGATAATGAAATCAGACATAATTGTTGGCGCAATATTGATTGTGCTCGTAATCGCAGCATGTTTATTGCTATCTCTGGGTGTTTCTTGGGGAGTATTAAGTATCTGGAATTGGTTTTCAATTTCAGCCGAATTAAATACGGTAGTACCTGTAAATTGGGGAACGGTTATTGGGCTATCAGTCATTTTATTTGTATTGCGAAGTATATTCTGGCGGAGTGATTCAAAGTAGCGAGCGATAAATTATGTTTAATGGCAACGATTTAAATTATCAATCGGTCGAAATAACTAATGATGGTTTTTGGCCTGATATTAATTTAGCGGATTTTCAAAAGCAGCGCCAAGTACCACCTGATTTAAATCATGAGTTATTAACCGATGCGTTATTAGCGAGTGTTGCTGAAATTAATTTATCGCTCGAATCACTGAAAAAACAATTGTTGTCTAAAGGGTATAACACTGCAAATGACGCTCCGGGAGCAAAAGCCAATGGGCAAAACGCATTGTGTGCACAATATAAAAAGGCGCTCTATGCACGGGCTAAAGCGGATTTGATAGGCGAAATAACATCAATTGTCAGCCGTGCGGCAAATCCGAAGCAAGAAAACCCTGAAACAAAGAATAATTTACTCGCAGAAGCCGCATTTGTGATCCGCAATATGAAAGGCTTAAAACGTGTCACGGTGGCGATGATATGAATAAATTAAAAAGCCTAACTGATTTTTTAAAAGCCAATTTACCGCCACGCGTCTGCGATGTTGAATTTAAAAGCGAAATGGACGAAATACAGTTTATCCGCGCGCATCGGGATTTAGGCTTAGACCAATATCAAATGATGATACGACAAAGTGAAGCTGTCATTTCATGGGGGCGTTTTCCTTATCGACTGATTCACCCTGATTATATCCCTTTGCTAATTGATGCGTGGGCATGTGAACAAGATAACGAGTTAGGCAATAGCAATATCGAACAAGAACCGCCATCTATGATTGTTGAAGTTGATGACGAAACAGCCGTTGTCATTGTGTCAATTTCACTCGCTGAGCCCGTTGTGATGAAAGAAGACATAAACGGGATTGTTCCTTTTGATGGTAAGCGTTGGTCACTGGCAGATACCGAATTTGGATACGCAGAACACGCTGAAATTTATAGTGACGTGAAAAATGATAATTAAAGGCCAATTGAGCAAAGAGCAATTTGCAGAAATGCAAAAAGCGTTAAAAAACCTTGAATTATCAGAAAAGAAAAAACAGCGTTTTTTATGGCGCATGGCGAAGCATGGAGTAATTGCATCAGCAAAACGAAATGTTAAAAATCAACAATCGCCTGATGGCGAAGCTTGGGAAAAAAGGCAGAGTAAGTATAAGAAAAAAATGCTTCGTAATATGCCTAAGTTATTACATATCAGGGAAATGCCAGAAAAAGAAGCCGTTAGAATTTATTTACAAGGTGGTCATTATCGTAATGGTAAAAAACCTGTTCCTGCTGGTGTAGTTGGTTATGCACAGCAAAATGGAATGAGCGTGAGCCGAAGAAAAAGAGACTCAGAGCAAGAAAATAAATCAAAACCGACGGATAAAGATAGAAGAGCAACTATCAAACAAGCCAAAAAATTACGGGAGCTTGGTTATCAGGAAACCAAAGGAAAACGAATTAAAAAACCATCAGTTAAAGATATCACAACAAATATGTCTTTTATAAAAGCAGGTGGAATAATTCGAATGTTAAGTAAAAAAACAGCCAAAACATTTTGGACTATTGAAGTACCTTCACGTGTTTTCCTCGGCATGAGCGATAGCGATTTTAAAAAGGCACTCGCAAGGCAGTTACAAGGGATTGGATTTGGCGCTGATGTTAAAGCGCAGGATATTAAATAAAAGGACTTAACTATGTGGCCTAACATTCAGGTTAATCAAGTCAATCAGTTACAAGGCGAAACCAAAGAAATTGAGCGTGTTTTGCTGTTTGTGGGCAAAGCGAAAAGCCATATTGGTGAAACCTTACCTGTTAATACTCAAACTGATTTAGATACATTATTGGGGGTAGAAAATAGCCCTTTAAAGTCGAATATCAAGGCAGCAATGGCGAATGCGGGGCAGAACTGGTTTGGTTATGTTCACGTCTTACCGGAGAGCGCAGCCGAAACCGATTTTGTTGATGCGGTAATGAAAGCGCAATCTGTTGCCAGTGTTGAGGGCTATGTCTATATCGGTGACACCACGAAAGCAACCATTAAAGCCGCGCAAACACTCCGCGCAAATCTAATGGCGAAATTTGGGCGCTGGACATGGGCAATTCTTTCCGTCGCAGGTTTACAAGCAAAAGAAACGTGGCAACTAGCCTTAACCCGCCTTGGCGATCTTCAAAAAGGCGAAGCGGTTGAATCTATTCAATTAGTGCCCACGTTTTGGGGAAATGAAGCGGGCGTATTGGCGGGTCGTTTATGTAACCGTGCGGTTACCATTGCTGATAGTCCGGCTCGGGTGAAAACAGGCGCTTTGCTTGATTTAGGTAGCGTTGATAAACCTAAAGACGATAGCGGGGTAGAAATTGATTTAGCCACCTTGCAAGCGTTGGAAAAACTCCGTTATAGCGTGCCAATGTGGTACCCCGACTATGACGGCATGTATTGGTCGGATGGTCGCACTTTAGATGTTGAGGGCGGTGATTTTCAAGCGATTGAAAACCTGCGTATTGTTGATAAAGTCGCGCGTCGCGTTCGTTTACAAGCTATTGCAAAAATTGCAGACCGTAGCTTAAACAGTACACCAAACAGCATCGAAACCCACAAATCCTATTTTGCTCGCACCATGCGTGAAATGTCACGTAGTGCAGAAATTAACGGGGTTACGTTCCCCGGTGAGTGCAAGCCACCGCAAGACAATGACGTCGTGATTGTGTGGAAAACCAAAAATACCGTTGAAATTTATATCACAGTAAGAACGTATGAATGCCCGAAAGGAATTACGGTCAGTATCTTACTGGATGCTAGCTTGGAGAGCGCATAATGAGCCAACGTTTATCTGGTCAATCCTTTGACTTTAATATTGATGGTGACTTAATTCACGTCGAAAAAGTGAGTCTATCCATTACTGATAATACCGCAGCCGCGCAAACCAAAGGTATGCCCGACGGTTTTGTCGCGGGTGATGTGAGCGCAGAGGGTGAAATCGAAATTAGTACAAAATATTTTGAGATTATCGTTGCAAAAGCGCGGGCGGCAGGTTCATGGCGTGGGATTAAGCCAATGGATTTCTTATGGTATGCCAAGGCGGGCAATGAAGAAATGAAAGTCGAATCATTCGGTAATAAATTGATTCTGACTGATATTTTAGATACCGACCCCAAAGGTGGTGCACTCACTACTCACAAAATTAAATATCTGGTCACCAGTCCTGATTTTGTGCGTATTAAAGGCATTCCTTATTTGGAATCTGAGTTAACTCAAACCCTTATCGGATAATAGGGATAATTTGTTCATGGAAGAACACGAAAAAACATTTATTACAATGGTTATTATCGGGGCGCTAATTAGCATTGGTCAAATGCTAACAGGGGCTGAACCTATCACCATCAAGTTATTTGTGAGTCGGGTGATTTTAGGGGCGGCAACCTCTGTCGCTGCCGCTGCACTTTTAATTTGGATCCCCGACCTTTCACCGCTTGCCCTTGTTGGGTGTGCATCCGCATTAGGGATTGCCGGATACCAAGCGGTTGAAATGTGGATTAGAAAACGTGGAAGCGCACTGTTAAAAGGGAAATTTAAGCAATGAGCAAATTACCACCAAGAGGCATTCGTAACAATAACCCCGGTAATATCCGCCACGGTGATAAATGGCGAGGTTTACACCCTGAGCAAACAGATAAATCATTTTGCCGATTTATCGCACCGGAATGGGGGTATCGGGCGCTATTTATTTTAATGCGTACCTATGAGCGAAAACACAAAATTTGCTCTATTCGTGAAATTATTAACCGTTATGCACCGCCAGTGGAAAATAACACGGAGGGCTATATTCAGCGTGTCGCAAAAGAGTTAGGGGTTAGTCCTGATGATTGCTTATCTGTTATGCAAAAAGACGTTTTGTTTGCTTTAGCGGATGCCATTACTCGTGTCGAAAATGCGGGGCAGCAACCTTGGGGCATTGCCGAATTCGAAAAAGGATATGCATTAATATGACAAAACAACTCGCGCTGATAATTGCTTTATTGGCCTGTGCCTTTGGCGCGGGTTGGAAAGTCAACGGCTTATATCACGATAGCATTGAGCTAACCGCAAGTAGGACAGCAGCAAAAATTAAAGGGGATATTGAAAAGATATCGAGTGAGTCCGGTCAAAAGCTGGAAGAACAATTGGAGGGGATTGCCAATGCTGCCCCCAGAGAAATACGCACTGAAATTATTAAGCCTGTGTTTACTAACGTTTGTATTAGTGATGAGTTTGTCAGCATGTACAACCAAACCGCAGAAAACATCGAGCGTGAACTATCAGGAAAACCTGTTAAAAAAATGCTCGACGGACATTCCGAGACTCGCGGGAACAACAGGCCGTGATATCTCAGAGCCATTAGAAAAAATGGCTATTTTATACGGTCAATGTGCCGCACGGCACAACCAATTAACGGACGAAATCAGAAAGAGAAAGGAACTATCTCATGACTAAAAAAATTATTACGTTAACTATCAATGAAAAAGACGTTAGCTTTGAGCCAAATATCACGGCTTATAATGGCATGATTAACGATATGTCGATGGACAATAAAGTTGCCCCGCTCACCACTTATTTAAAACGTATTGTCACCGCTGAAAGCAAAGAATATTTAGATGAATTACTGAGCTTCCCGGGGGCTGCCGCACAGCTTGCCGAAGCAGTAAACAAAGAATACGCGCCAAAGCTGGAAATTAGCGTAAAAAACTAAAAAACCGTGTTCGTGCAATTGAGCGTAATGAGTTAGAGCAATTCATTGCGCTCAGAAAACACTATTTACCTCATGAGCCGGACACGGAAGAAAATCTCGCTACTGCAATCTGGTTAGATAACCGTCACTGGAAAAATACGCAAATTGCAGTCGCAAACGGAATTGTATTAGCGTTTAAAGGTGACTCATGAGCGAGTTAGATTTTACTCTCAGCCTTATCGACAATATCACAAAGCCTATTCGACAAGTGCAATCGGCTGTCTCTAATTTTGCTAGAGATAGCCAAGTCGCCTTTGGTAAAATTGCTGTAGGCGGTGCAGGTCTTGCCGGGGCGTTCTGGTCTATTAAAAGCATTCTTGACCCTGCCATTGAAATGAATGACGCCATGATGAGTGCATCATTACAGGGTATTGATGATGGCATTATGTCTAAAGTGTCTAAAGACGCCCTGAAATTCGCATCCCAATACGGAAAATCATCCATTGATTTTGTCAATTCCACTACGGCAATCAGCAAAGCCATTAACAATGTCACACAGCAAGATTTGCCGCAATTAACCCGTATTACCAATACGACAGCCGCTGCATTGAAAGCCACATCAACCGAAGCCACTGAATATATGGGACAAATGTTTAACCAGTTTGAGAGCCATGCGAATGCCGTTGGGCATGTTAAGTTTGCCGAAGATTTGGCGGGTAAGGCCGTGTATATGTCAAAAGCGTTTGGTGTATCGATGGCTGAAATAACAGGTTTGATGGAGGGCGCAAAAAATGCAGGTACGCAATTTGGCGTCGGGATTGATGAGCAGCTTGCGGTATTGGGTGAACTGCAAAGAACGCTAGGCGGTGAGTCGTCGGGAGCGTATGAAGCATTCCTCAAAACAGCGTCCGATAGCGGTAAAAAACTCGGCCTGTCATTCGTCAATGCGTCAGGTCAGATGTTATCCATGCCTGAAATGCTGGATAAATTGCAGGCCAAATATGGCAAGAGTATTGAGGGCAATTTAAAAGCCCAAAAAGAAATTGAAGCGGCCTTTGGTGATTCTGCCGTCGTGGTCAAACAGCTTTATGGCAATGTTGATATTTTGCGTAAAAATATTGGTTTCTTAGGTGCCAGTGATGGAATGAAGCGCACCACGGAGCAAGCCGCAAAATTAGCCAATCCGTGGGAACGGCTTATGTCTATTTGGCAATCTATCCGTATCGCCATTGGTATGACGTTATTACCTGTCATTACCCCATTAATCGATAAACTCGCGGAAGGCGGTCAAACCCTTGTACGATGGTTTACGTTATTCCCCAATATTGCGCGATGGGTCGGCTATATCACCATGGGCACACTCGGATTTGCTGCCGCAGGTGCTGCCGCCAATATCGTGATGGGTATTTCCAAATTTATCATGGCAGGGTTAAGTATCATCATGGGGGTATTTAGTGGCATGCTAAAAATGGGCACTGCTGCTATTTGGCTATATCGCACAGCAATATTGGCATGGAATACCGCCCTTAAATTTATTCGCGGCACATTGTTAGCGGTGCGTATTGCTGCAATGGCGGCAGGTGTCAGCTTTTCATTTATGAGCTGGCCTATTTTATTAGTAATTGGCGCCATCGCGCTTTTAGCTTATGGCATTTATAAACTTATTCAACATTGGGATGATGTTAAAGCCGCAGTGATGGACACCACCGCATTTAAAGTGATAGCAATTGCCGTGCGTGCCGTCGGGCTTGTTGCTATGCAAGCATGGGAATGGATGGCGCAAAAATGGCAAGAGTTTACAGCCTATTTTGCCGATACATGGGCATTCAAGGCGCTCATGATTGTGATTGATACTTTGAAATCTGCATTTGTTCAAACGTGGCAGGCAATTACAGATGGGTGGAATGCGGTTTGCAATTTCTTCAGTGATTCACCTATTGATAAAACATTTGAAGCAATGGGGAATAGTATTAAAGCTGTTTTTTCAAAGGTTTGGCAATCAATTACGGATTCTTTCCGTAGTGTTTATAACACCATTGTAGAAACACTAAATTACTTGCCGGGTGTCAATATTGAAACCAAAACCACCGGAACCGTTGACGGTTCACCCGCCCCAGCAGGCGCGGCAGGTTTATTGGTCGGTGGGCAACTTAGCGGTGTAGAGAAAGGCGGCATTAGTCGGCAAATCAGCAATAACCGAACCCAATCGATTGATAACAGCAAGCGATACGATACAGTAAATATCAATGTGACAAACGGAATGTCACCAACGGATTTAGCGGAATGGACTGCGCTTGATAATGGATAATCTACTCTACATTGATTTATTAATTACAAACCGAGATTTGACATTAAACTCCGGCAATGAGCCGGAGTTATGCAATAACCGTCAATCAATCACCCAAGATGTGGCACACCGTATTATTGAAAGCGGACTCGCCACCCAATTAGTGGCAGAGCGTAGCCCAACATTACGCGCGGACATTCGCACTCAAATGGAAATCTTGGTTGAAAGTGATGAACGGTTAGTTCCGGGTACCGTTGTGATTGATGAAGAAAATACTAAGCGACTTTGGGTAACCGCGGATACGTATGATTTTGGCCGTATCAATTTAGGGGTAAATTATGAACAGTAAAAAAATCCCTGAAATTGATTATGAACAGGTTTTACGTGATAGCGGGATGCCAGTCTCAGAGGAAGAAATTAGCGATAAATTTGCGGAAATTGTCCACGATGAGGGCTTTGTTACTAACACCTCGGACATGTCACCGTTTTGGCGCTTGATTAATACCATCGTAACAAAGCCTGTTCGCTGGCTCACGGAAGCATTAATTAATGTCACCTTGAAAAATATGTATTTAGCCACTGCATCAGGGCAATGGCTAGATATGTTTGCATGGGGCGTCAATTTAACGCGCAAGCCTGCCACCGAAGCAAAAGGCGTCATCCGCTTTTATCGTGCCGCAGGTGCGGGAACAGTCACCATTCCTGCCGGAACCATTGTGCAAACAGAGCGTATCAACGGAATTATTTACAGTATGAAAACCGTTGAAACGAAAGCGATAAATACCGATAGCGCATTAGTGCCGGTTATCGCTGAAAATGCCGGAGGAGCTTACAATCTTGCTCCTGGTTATTTTCGTATTTTACCCGTGGCGATTGCAGGGATTGAGCGTGTTCAAAGTGAAGAAAATTGGTTATTGGTTCCGGGTGCGAATGCAGAAAGTGACAATGATTTGCGTGACCGCTGCCGCAATCAATATAACTTAGTCGGTCAATATCATACCGATGCGGTTTATCGCGGCATGATAGCGAATGTTGTCGGCTTGAGTATTGACCGTATTTTCTTTTTGCATGATGCACCGCGCGGAGCGGGAACGGCTAATGCCTATTTGTTATTAGACAGTGGCGTCACCAGTCAGCCATTTATCGACAAAGTGAATGATTATATTAATGCACAAGGCCACCACGGACACGGTGATGATATGCAGTGTTTTCCCATGCCAGAAACACAGCACGTATTAAAAGTGACTTTATTTGTGCAAAGTGTGGAAAACTTTACCGCAGAGGAATTGCAAAAACTTAAACAAGATACGGGTGATTTGGTGCGTTGTGCATTTCGTGAAAACACCAATTATGACGTTAAAAAAACATGGCCATATTCGCGTTTTTCATTCTCAAATTTAGGCCGTGAGTTACATAAACAATTTTCCGTCTTGGATTCTATTGTGTTTAGCATTCCCGACATTGTCAGTGATTTAAGCGTCCCACGCCTAAAATCGCTCACGATAGAGGTGCAAAATGCCCGAGTTTAAAGAACGATTAAAGCGATTGCAGTTGCCGTCATGGATGAACCTTGGTGAGCTTGCCACATTATTGCGAGCCGCAAAGCGGTTTTGGGAAATAGTTTATAGCTGGTTAACGTGGCCTTTGGCGCAATTAGACCCCGATACATGCACCGAGCCATTATTAAACTTGTTGGCCTATCAACGCGATATCCACCGCTTTAATAATGAACCGTTGGATTTATACCGTAAACGCGTGAAATATGCATTTATCAATGCTAAAGACTCCGGCAGTGTCGCAGGATTTATTGAGATATTTAAACGCCTTGGTGTGGGCTATGTCGAAATTAACGAGCGACAACCGGATATTGACTGGGATGTCATTATTTTACGGGTCAGCGACGGGCAAATAGCGAATAACCCTGATTTGTTGCTGCAAATTATCCGTCAGTACGGGCGAACATGTAGGCGCTATCGTTTTGAAGTCATGGCGGTGCATGAGTTAGGAATGCGCGTGGGCTTTGTTGAAGCCGATTATATTTGCTATTACGCCACGCTCCCAAATCAACCATTATTTATTCGAATTGGACAAATTACCGCGTCAAGTGAAACCTTTGGCGCATCATTAATGTAAAGGACTACATTCATGGCATCAGTTATTACAGTTGCTTTCGAAAATTGGAAAGCCCAAGAGGCGGCAAGCGGTAAGGCCGTATTGTTGGATGAATTCGTGTTTGCCAATGTGCCGAATTTAGACCCGTCACAGCCGATTGACCGCAATGAAAAATTACCCCCTGCAAATCAAATTGTTCACCGTCAAGCGGTCAATAAAGCAGGTTTAGCCAGCGAAAATGCCGTGGCCTATAGCGTCACATTGGGCGCAGAAGTCGGTAACTTTGATTTCAACTGGATAGGCTTACTAAATAAAGCATCCGGCACCGTGGCCATGATTACCCATGCCCCAACCCAAAAGAAACTTAAAACCCAAAATGGGCAGCAAGGGAATGTATTAACTCGCTCATTTATCTTGGAAT
The DNA here is from genome assembly GCF_028479565.1 of Providencia sp. PROV202. Taxonomy (NCBI): domain Bacteria; kingdom Pseudomonadati; phylum Pseudomonadota; class Gammaproteobacteria; order Enterobacterales; family Morganellaceae; genus Providencia; species Providencia sp. PROV202. The sequence continues at coordinate 48,123 of NZ_JAMPNV010000010.1, forward strand.
TCCAAGGCGCAGCCGAAGAAACCCAAATCAAAACCAGTGCGGAAACGTGGCAAATTGATTTTACTGCCCGCTTGTCGGGCATTGATGAAATGCAGCGCCTAATTAATGTTGATAGCTACGGCGCGGCTGCATTCTTTAATGATGGTTTTGAAGTCACCCGCAGTGGTGAACAATATACGGTAAAAAAAGGCTTGGGCTATGTGGGTGGGCTACGTGGTGAACTGGCACAAAACCAGATTTTAAACGGGTTACGCAACACTAAAGTGTATGCGGATTTTAGCTATCAAGGAAACATTGTTAGCCAGTGGAATACCGTTGTTAAAATCACACCAGCGGCAACACTGAATAATTATGTTGATGCCTTTGGGTTTACCCATCAAGTGTTTGCTATTGCCAGTATTGACGCATCAGGAAACGTAAAAGACTTGCGCCCGATGGGTGGGTTAAGTAGCCAAGAAATCAGCGCGTTGGAAACGCGCTTTAAACTTGATTTAACAAAAAAAATAGATAAAGCCAATATCACGCACCAAACAGGAAATAGTACCGAGCTAGTCGCTAGTCAACAGATGGTGACAACTGAATTAGGCAAGAAACAACCCGCTGGAAATTATGCTGATGGTTATATATTCAGTAAATTAAAAGATTATACCCGCATGCAATCCCCTTCATTTGCCTATCGTATTGTGATAACCGATGCGGGTAGCTTTATGATGATAAATGATGCTACTAGTGGTCAAGTTTTTGGTTTCAATGCATCAGGTGAATTAATCTCAGGCAAAATACCCGTTGAAAGATTGACAGGTCTATCTCAAACAGCCGGAAGCTCAAAAACTGCCGTGATGAGCCAAGATGCTGCAACAAAAGCATTTCAGCCTGCGGGAAATTATGCAAGTAGCGATATCTTTACTGTTAATAGCGTGTTTTCTGCAATGCGTTCACCAACCGAAAAGTACCGTGTGTGCATGCTGGATGATGGGCGGTTGATGGTGATTGATGCGACGGTATCCAGCTCTCCTGCAATCTTATCATTTTCTGCGTCAGGGGAAATGATGACGGGTAAAGTGCCTTTTGAAAGGCTGACTGGGGTGAGCAAAGATGCCAGCGGGTTTGTTCGCACTGGCAACTCAACTGCGCTAACAACAGCAGAAAGAACGGCTTCACTGGGAACATCCACAACACTTGTTGCAACGCAAAAGCTTGTTAATGATGTTAACTCAAAATTGATTGGCGTAGGCCAAACATGGCGGCACATGCACGCAACAGGGGAAAGAAAGCCTAATATCGTCTATACAAACGATAAGGGGCGAGCGATTGAAATCAGTGTCACCTACCAAGCCGCATCAGGAAACACTTTAGCCGCACTGTCAGTCAAAATAAACGGTTTCCTAATGGCAAGACAAGTATCTCGCTATGAATCAGCCGAAAAAGCCGTAAATATTACAATGGTTATTCCTTCAGGGGCGACTTATGAAGTGACTGACGTTGCTGGGAGTTTGTATTTATGGGCTGAATTATCATGAGGATAGACATGAATTACTATAAAGATAAAAAAACAAATCAAGTGTATGCGTATGATGCTAGTCAGCTTGAGCAGGTCGCGAGGCTGACAGAACTTGAGCATTTATTGACTGAAAGCGAACCTGATTTTATTGATGCCAACTCGCGATTACAACACGCAACTCAAGAGCTTGAAGACGCAAAACAGCAACTTGAAGAAAATAACGTCTTGATATTAAGTGAAGGGCATAACGAAGAATCACAAGTGGAGCTTTTTAAAAAACGCGAAGAATTAATGCAATGCGTCGATGAAAAATCACAAGATTATAATGACGCTTTACTCGCTTACCATAAAGCCGAACTCATCTACCTACCGTTAAAAAATGAGTATAACGCGGTTGTGCCTGCTATTTTTGATATTAGAGAAAATCTTAAATTATTTAAAAAAATGACAGTAAAAGAAGTTGATGCACATACCAACCCGCCAGTACCTAAAGAACAACTTATCGCCGAAGCTGCAATGCAAAAACAATCATGTGCGGATGATGCAGAGAAAAACATCACCATTTTAGAGCGAAAAGTAAGACTGAACATGGCGACAGATGATGATAAAAATAGCTTAACCGCTTGGGAAATATACAGTATCAAAGTATCGGACATTGATACATCAACCGCACCGGATATCGAATGGCCAGTGAAACCATAATCCACCCAACGTGGCGTAAATCGCTCATGAAAATGTCCCCGACCATGTCGGGGATAACCTGTTCAATGGTACCAGCACATCCGTTTGTTTATGGGCTTGGGCAAAAAACCGATACAGGTTGCTATTTAAGCCCAACCAACGCCATTAATCACATTGCAAAGAAATTGGCAGGTGCGGGTGAAACTGACATTGTTGTCATGATGGTCTGCGCTAAATCGCAGATGGAATTTATGTCATTATTACAATTGTTTTCGTCTGTATTTCCACTGCCTGTTTTCTCACAGGTAGAACGCATGGCAAAAACAGCAGCTAATTTGCAAGTCACCAAAATGCAATTACCGGGCAAACAGTTTGGCGGCTTACCCAAGCCACAGGCACTATCAACATCAACAAGTCGGGCAACAATTAATGCCCAATTGATAGAACAGGCCAAAAATAGCGCAGGTAGTACAAGCGGTATTGATGCCATGAAATCTGCTATGACTGGTTTTAAATCAGCAAGAGAGAGCGCACTTAAAGAGATTGGCAATAAACTCACGGATTTACTTGGAAAATCCGTGGTTATTTGGAGTTTTACGGGCAAAGGTACAGGCGATTATTTAGCGGAACGGCTACAAAAAGATATCCCTGAGCCAGATGCCATTTTTACATTGGCTACACTGTTTGCAGGAAGCGAACTGGCACCACTAAAAGGAATGCTTCATGATCCAACAAAATCAATCAACAACACAGAACCCGACAATCACGCTCGCCCTTGATGGTGAAGCTATTCCGCTGAAAAACATCAAAGTTAATTCGTCTATTCAATTTCAAGATAAAGACCAGTCCGGCCAAACGTCCAGCACATCCGTAGCAGAGCAAGGTATTAAGCCGCAAGAGTTGCGTATAACGGGCGTGATTAATTTTATTGATGAAAAAATCCTCACACGCCTATTTACATTAGCGAGAGCCACCGAAAACGGAAAGCTAAAACGTTATCGGGTCGCAAACCACACAGCTAAAGCAATTAATTTTCGCATTGGTACTTTTACCAATAATCTTGATGCCAGTGAAATTGATGGGCAGATGGCGTGGCAAGTCACATTCACGTTGCGAGAGCATTTATCCGTATCTGAGAAAAAAGACGCCAGAACCGCAGCCCAAGTCAAAGCGAAAAAACAAACGGGCAACCCGAAAGCACCGACGGCAGGGTCACAAGAAGAAAAAGACGAATTAAGTTGGTTTGAAAGCACGGTTTTGAAACCGATTGATGATTTAGGGAATAAATAATAATGAAACCCATTAGCCGCTGTTATTTATCTAATGATGAAGTCCATATTGTGGATGCTAAAATCATGCTTGAACTATCAGCCTGTGGTCGTGGTTTTTTGACGGTTGAGACAGAAAATGATTACACAGGTAAATTAGTTCGATTTGATACAGGTTACACGGATTCATTGTATCGGTATTTCACTGGGTACGTTGAACGCTCACAACCTGCAGATAATGGCTTTCAAAAATTATTTGTGCGTGAGCTCGTTGGCCTGTTTGATAAAATGTGGCCATGTTCATTTCAGCACCCAACATTAAAAACCATCATCGACTATCTACACGAAAATAGCGGCCTAACCTTTATTTTGCCCGATGCGCAATATATCTATACACCTATTCCTCACTTCACCCACAATGGTACCGGATATCAGCTATTAACTAATTTAGGCGCAGTTTTTAGCATCACTGATTATGTGTGGTACCAAATGCCCGATGGTAAAGTTTTTGTCGGCAGTTGGGTTGATTCGATGTTTAAAGCCGATAACCACGAAATCCCCACTGAATTTTCAAAGAATCAATCTGCAGGTAACAGCGCCACTTATCCATTAATCCCCGCTTTACGTGCCGGAACCGTGGTAAATAATCAGCGGGTTAATAAAATTCAGCTTGAAAATGACGATATTACGCTCTACTGGACTGCAGCAAATCCACTGACAGGGAAAGCCGAAAATAAGAGCCCAATTCAAAAACAAATTGATAAAGCTTACCCCGAATTATCAGCAGGTTTACATTTACCAAAATTCGCGCGAATTGAATCACCAAGCGAGTCAGTTAGTGCCGGTGATATTTCTGACCCATTCAGACCGAAATATGCCGTTGATGTGCAATTGTTAGATAGTGATGGTAACGAATCAGCCGCACCAACTTACAAAGCGGTACCATTACCACTACCAATGGCAGGCGGTGAAAGCGGTATGTTTCAATTTCCACCCGAGGGAACATTAGTCGAAATTGCTTTTGAAGGCGGCAGACCAGATAAACCGTTTATCCGGCAAACGCTCAGTCAAAATAATACCCTACCGGACATACAACCAGGGGAGCAATTGCAGCAACAGCGCAAAGAAGTTTTTCAGCGTGTAACGCAAGATGGTAGTTGGAACCGTGAAACTGACCAAAGCATCAATGAAGCGTCAATGTTACGTATTATCAAAGCGGACAAAGAACAGCGTGAACTGGTCGCAAGGGAAACCACAATACAGGCCAGCGACACATTAACCGTTTTAGGTACACGAAAATTACTAGCAGGCGCAATACTGCAATTATCTGAGGGTGACTACTCAATCGCCACATCATCAAATTATGTCGCCAGTATTGAAAAAGACATGACCCTTGATGTTGGGCAAAAGCTCATTGAGAAAGTTGGGCAAATAAAACAAAGCATTGCAGGCGCACAGCAACAAATTATAGCGCCTGTTGTTTGGATAGGTAGCCAGCAAATCAACGTCGCACAATTGATGATAGACACATTAGATGTGGTCAAGGAATTAGCAGAACTCACAGCCGCACATACTCACAGCAATACAGGTGCGCCAATAAATGCAGCAGCTATCAAAGGTACTGGCGACAAGTCAGACACCTTGAATAAAAAGTATTCACCCGTCATTGGTAAGTAAAGTTATCGTCCACCATTTGCCCACCGAGTGTGGGCTTTTTTATGCGTCTAATATAGCAGCCTGAGCGCAACTCAGAGCGCACTAATCACCCAACTACACCACGCAATAAATAAAATGGATCGCACTTACTGCATTGCGCTGGCGAGTCACAGCGCCCACGAAAGAAAAGATTTCACCACGTAAAACGCACTACACCGCACCCGCCTGCACAATTTGGATCTAAAAATTATTTCAGTTTTAAAATTCTACAAAACATATCGCCAAGCCGCGCCAATACTAGGGAGTTGCCTAAAATCTCAAACTGAAATGTGTGAAAAGAATTTCAATAGATTTCAGTTTTTAGATCACAAAATGGATCACACTAAAATCACAACACAATGAAAGATAAAAGAAATTTCTATTTTACGTGAGTTTGATTGGATCTCGATATCAACCATGTAATTTCAGAAAGCCAGCAATCATGCGGCTTGAGAGGAATTGAAAAACTGAAATGAACTGGAAAATTATTTGGGGAAATTAGCGTGACATACCTTAGACAAAATAAATCACGCTGTGACATGTCACGAAATTATTGTAAGCGGCCTTGAGTTACTTTTGCATTAGCAACTGATTCACTATCAATATTAATAATGCAGTGATAGGTCATAGGAACCTTTGCATTAAATCCATTTGTGAATTTAAGTTCATCACCAACAAGAGTCATTTGATTATTCTTTTCATCGAACAAGTACCGTGAAAACATAGGTGTCATTATTCCATCAGTCCACTCGTAATCGTACTTTGACAGTTTTTGAATATTGGTTTTACAACTTACAATTAAATCCGCATTTTTCATCATAGAGTTTGCAATGCACTCTCCATCATTCTTAGCACATGCAACAGGGTTTGTATTCGTTGTTTTATTCTCAGAATCACTACTAGCGAAGTAATAAACAATACCTGCAAAAATGACTAGGGCAACAAGACAGCCACCTGCTTTTTGTTTTGCTGTTACTCCGGGTTCTTTCACTCCACAATGAGGACATTGTTTTGCTTTGTCTGATACTTCCTTTTTGCATTCTTTGCATTTTACTAAAGCCATATCACCCTCGTTAATAAATATTGAGTGTCCATCTTCATTTAGAGTGATGGACGTAAAGTGGACATTAGATAAAACAAAGGGGCTGCGTTTTCACGCAACCCCTTGATTTAATTGGTGGAGCTGGCGGGAGTTGAACCCGCGTCCGAAATTTCTACATCCTCGGTACTACATGCTTAGTCTAGTCTTTAATTTCATTTGCCAACTGCGGACAGACACGCCATCAACAAACTATCCTGATTAAGTTTAACGCTTCAACCCCAGGCAAGGCATCCACGCGATCTCTTTTGGGTTTGACTTCTCTTGATCCCCGTCCTAAGAGCGGAGGCTAGGGAGAGAAGGCTCTAAGCAGGTTATTAAGCTGCTAGTGCGTAGTTTTCGTCGTTTGCGACTATTTTTTTGCGGCTTTTTACGAGGCCAACCGCCCCTCGGCATGCACCTTGGGTTTCGCAAATCCCGTCGAATCCAGAATCAGCCCCAAGTTGTGAGCGCAGTATAACAGAAAATAACTCTATAAAGCTAGGACTTAGCGATTAGAATGTTTCATTATACGTGCTTTATCTAATTGCCACTCTCTATCTTTGATATCAGAACGCTTGTCGTGGGCTTTTTTACCTTTGGCGACGCCAATTTTCACTTTGCACCACGCGTTTTTCCAATATAAGGAAAGAGCGATGACGGTATAGCCTTCGCGGTTAACTTTACCGTAAAGGGTATCTAATTCACGTTGATTAAGAAGCAGTTTTCTACTGCGGGTTGGGTCACAAACTACATGGGATGATGCGACCGTCAGTGGTGTAAAGTTGGCACCAAACAGATAGGCTTCACCATCGCGCAGTAAAACGTAGCTATCACCAATGTTGGCTTTGCCCGCGCGTAATGATTTAACTTCCCAACCTTGTAGGGATAAACCCGCCTCGAACTCCTCTTCGATAGAATATTCGTGGCGAGCACGTTTGTTCATAGCAATTGTTGCTGAACCGGGTTTATATGGTTTTTTCTTTGTCATAGTTCATTCATTATACGTTAAGATGCGTTGAATGAAATCGTTCAACACTGATATTTTTGCGATTGTGCATTTCTTGCCCTGCACGGGTTTTGTTTTTTGAGTAACCCATCAATGGTGCTATTATATGCGCAGTTTTTGGGGATAGGAATTGATATGCCACAGATTAGTCGCTCTGCGTTAGTCCCTTTTAGCGCAGAACAAATGTATAAACTTGTGAATGATGTGGTTTCATATCCAAGTTTTTTACCGGGATGCGTTGGAAGCCGAATTATTAGCCAAAATTCTGATGAAATGACGGCATCGGTTGAGGTTTCAAAGGCGGGAATTAGCAAAACCTTCATTACGAAAAATGCGTTGGAAGACAATAAACGTATCCAAATGCAGTTAGTTGAGGGCCCTTTCAGAACTCTATCTGGGGGATGGCAGTTTATTCCTTTGAGTGCTGATGCCTGTAAAATTGAATTTCATCTCGATTTTGAATTTACCAATAAGCTGATTGAGTTGGCATTCGGTAAAATATTCAAAGAGCTAGCCAACAATATGGTTCAAGCATTTACGTCTCGTGCTAAGGTCGTTTACCGTGTCTGATATCAATATTGAAGTGACTTACGCGTTACCTGAAAAGCAATTTTTGCTTTCAGTGAAGGTTGCAGAAGGAACGACGATTGAAGATGCCATTATTGCGTCGGGTATTTTAACGCTGCGTTCAGATATCGATTTAAAGAAAAATAAAGTAGGCATTTATAGTCGCCCAGCGAAATTGGGTGATGTGGTTCAAGAAGGGGATAGAATCGAAATTTATCGCCCATTGATTGCCGACCCGAAAGAGCTGCGCCGCAAGCGAGCTGAAAAATCGAAAGAGAATAATAAATAAGATATTGCGTAGTGAGCGAACCAATTTGATATGAAGCCGAGTGAAAGCTCGGTTTTTTTGTGTCTAATTTATAGATTTTTCTTTGTAGAGAGTGATGGATACGTCGATTTATAGGCTAGAACGTAGAAGATGGTGCTTCTATGTATTGGCGAGAATTTATAAAAGAATAAACAAAAGTACTAAAGTAACTACCTGTTTTTTATCCCATCATTTAAATGGGGCAGGTAGCTACTTATATACTCAAGTTATAAGACATACTTAAGTTATACACGCTCAAGCATTACGCTATATAGGGTTATTCCGCTGCTTTTGGTTCTGATGCTTTAACTTCACCAGCTTCCATGGCTTGTTGCGCTTCAAGGTTTTTCTCGTTTTTGATATCCGTCAGGATACCGTTGCGATCAAACGTCAGCGTCAATGTTTCTTGCTTCACTGGGTCATGCCCCAACTCTTGGCGGAAAACATAAAACCAAGTCTGAGAACCAAACGGGTCAGTCATCATTGGCGTGCCTAAAGCATAAGCAACCTGTTGCTGTGTCATTCCTTTTTTAATCTTCGCAACATCTTTCGCTGTCAGGTAGTTACCTTGGTTAATATCCGGATGATAGACAAGACGTTCCATCATTGAACAGCCTGTGGACATTAATGCGAATGATAGTGCTGCAGCAGTTAACAATTTATAACGCATGGATATCTCATTCCTTTTGGAGTCAGAACATCAATGATAATCGACATTGATACAATTTAAAACCTTCCAGATCGACTCTAAGACAACAGGAGATAAAAAAAGTTGTCGAAATTTAAGCTGCGAGCAACTCTTTTGCATTAGCCAACGTATTTTTTGTCACTTCAGAACCTGCAAGTAACCGTGCAAGCTCTTGTAATCTCGATTTTTTATCCAGTAACTGCATGTGAGTCTCGGTTTCTACACCGTTTGTTTCTTTACTAACATAAAAATGGTGATGACCGCAGCCTGCGACTTGAGGCAAGTGAGTCACACACATAACTTGGGTGGATTCGCCAAGTTCACGGAGCAATTTCCCGACGATAGCGGCGGTTGGGCCACTAATACCCACGTCTACTTCATCAAAAATTAACGCCGGAGTATCCATTTTTTTCGCGGTGATCACTTGAATGGCTAAAGCGATGCGAGATAGCTCACCACCTGATGCGACTTTTGCTAAGGCTTGATGAGGTTGTCCCGGGTTTGTGGTGACATTGAATTCGACTTTGCAGGCACCATCGATTTGCAAATGTTCAGGAACAAATTTTACATCAATCGTGAATAGACCATGAGGCATTGAAAGTTGGTGCATGCTGCTGGTAATTAGTTGGCTGAGTTCTTGTGCGTAATGCAGGCGTACATGATGTAAACGTTCCGCACATTCTAACGCTTTTTGGTGATCAGTAATGACCTGCGCATTTAAAGCTTCACAATCTTCATTTTGATTAGCAATTTGATTTTGCTCTTCGACTAATTGCTGAAAGAGTTCAGGCAGAGACTCAGGCGTAACATGATGTTTGCGCGCCAAACTAATTTGTTTGGAAATTCGCTGCTCCAATTCAAACAAGCGATTTGGGTCTAACTCGTATTGATCGCAGTAATGTTTAATTTCATCACTCACTTCACTAACTTGGATGGCCGCTTCTTCCAGCATATCCAATAGTCCTGAAAATTTAGGATTCAGAGTGACTAAATCAGAAAGCTCATTTTTTGCCATATTAAGAAGGCTGATGACGTTCGCATCGTCACTTTCAGTTAGGATTTGAGCCGCTGTTTGCCCAATAGTTAAAAATTGTCCGTGATTAGCAAGCTGCTTATATTCTTGGTCAATTTCCTCAAACTCCCCTTGAACGGGTAGGAACTCATTTAACTCTTTTAAATGATAATCAAGTAATTGTTGGCGAGATTCACGCTCTTGCATCTGTTTTTGAAAAACAGCTAATTGCTGACAAGACTCATGCCACTTTTGCCACGTTTGCTTCATTTGAGCGAGTAATTCTTGCTGATTAGCATAAGCATCAAGTAAGGATTGCTGATGGTCATTATCCAGTAATAACTGGTGAGCGTGTTGGCCATGAATTTGGATCAGTAATGCACCGAGTTCACGTAATTGGGATAAGGGAACGGAAACTCCGTTAATAAAGCCTCGAGAGCGCCCATCGGTTGCGATGGTACGGCGAAGCAAGCATTCATTTTGATTATCAAGTTGATGCTCAATAAGCCAGTTTGCCGCCATTTGAGCGTCAGACAGTGAAAAACGAGCACACAGGTCGGCACGTTGAGCACCAGGGCGAACCATGTTGGCTTCACCTCGGTTTCCTAAACATAAGCCAAGAGCATCGATAGCGATGGATTTACCCGCACCGGTTTCACCTGTAATTGTCGTCATGCCGCTACGAAAATCGATTTCTAACTCACGAACGATAGCAAAATTATTGATGGTTAGCTGGGTTAGCATCTGAGCTCTCCTGTTTAAATACACACCTGTGTTTTCATACAGTTTAACCTGTTTTTTTATACAGTAAAGAGGCAGTGCGAAAAATTTAAAAAGTTTTTTTAGACCAACCAAGTTTTGAGCTTAATGTATTGAAATAATTGTAATCTTTTGGATGAACTAAATTCAGACTCTTCGAGCTGCGTTTAATAATCACCTCTTCGCCATCCTGTATAGGTAGCATAATTTGACTGTCGCAACTGACTTCATAATCAATATTGGTGCGTAAAAATTTTAAGCGAATACTGCTGTCGCTACTGATAACTAATGGGCGAGACGATAAGGTGTGCGGGAACATCGGCACGAGTACAATAGCGTCTAGATTTGGTGTAAGGATAGGGCCCCCAGCGGATAAAGAGTAGGCTGTTGAGCCTGTCGGGGTTGCAATAATTAAGCCGTCTGAGCGTTGCGAAAAGGCAAATTTTTCATCAATGTAAACTTCAAACTCAATCATATGCGCGACTTTGCCAGGGTGAAGAACGACTTCGTTGATGGCGCTACTTTTACGGGCTTTTTGATTTGCTTTGATAACTTGAGCTTCTAATAAAAAGCGTTGTTCTTCATGATATTCCCCATCAAGAACACAAGAAAGTTGTTGAAGGGCATTGTCGGGGTCTAGGTCGGTTAAAAAACCTAAATTACCACGGTTTACGCCAATAACTTTATTGTTATAGCGGGATAAAATTCGCGCCGCTCCAAGCATGTTTCCATCGCCTCCGACAACGACGACTAAATCTGCTTGTTGACCGATTTCTGTTAAAGTTCCTGTATTGGCATCTTTTAATTTCAAATCCTTAGCCACTTGTTTATCAATTATTGCGTGGTAATTTTTTGAAATCAGCCAATGATAGATAAGTTCATGGGTCGCCAGTGCTTCAGGGTGCCTTGGGTGTCCGACAATACCGATAGTTTTAAATTGTGAAGATGGTGTCATCTTAGCCTTTTGCATACTTTTTTAACTCCTCGTTGTATGACTTCCCTTGAATCCCTGTATTAGATCCCCATAATACTCTCATAGATAGAATTATTGCTAAATACGCGGAGATATTCATGAGTAGTAAAGAACAAAACATGCATGATGAGCAAGCTTCTGAGCAAAATGAAACACAAAAAGTGCAAGCAGAGCAAGAAGTTGATACTCAACAAGCAGATTTACAAGCCGAAGAACAAGCGTTAGCAGCGCGTATTGCTGAGCTTGAACAGCAACTTGAAGCTTCCCGTAAAACTGAACGCGAAGCGATGTTACGTGCTCACGCTGAAATCGAAAATATTCGTCGTCGTACAGAACAAGATATTGAAAAAGCCCACAAGTTTGCGCTTGAGAAGTTTTCCAATGAATTGTTGCCTGTGATTGATAACTTAGAGCGTGCAATTGAAGCCGCTGATCGTGACAACGAAGAATCCAAAGCAATGTTAGAAGGCTTAGATCTTACGTTGAAAACGTTCTTAGATGCCGTTTCTAAGTTTGGTATTGAGCCTGTTGATGCGGCGAATGTGCCATTCAACCCTGAAGTTCACCAAGCCATGACCATGATTGAATCCCCAGACCATAGTGCAGGTCAGGTGATCAACGTAATGCAAAAGGGTTATACCTTGAATAACCGTCTGCTGCGTCCTGCAATGGTAATTGTTTCTAAATAAGTTTAGAACATAAATAATTTTAGGGTATATAACGAGAATGGGATGCTGAGCATCCCATTTTTCTATGATGAATTTCTGCAAGCTTCATCACCAACACATTTACTTTCTATAGAATGCGTTTATTCAGGAATAACCGGATACCAATCAATCGGTGTGCGACCTTGTTGTTCAAGCAATTGATTAGCTTTCGAAAAATGACCACATCCTAGGAAGCCTCGATGCGCAGAAAGTGGTGATGGGTGAGGTGCTTTAAGGACATGGTGGCGTTTAGTATCGATAATGCGACCTTTCTTTTGCGCATGGGATCCCCATAAAAGAAAAATCACGCCTTCTGTATGATCATTAATCGCCTGAATCACTTTATCTGTAAACGTTTCCCAGCCTAAATGTGCGTGTGAGTGCGCATTGCCTTGTTCGACAGTTAATACAGTATTGAGAAGTAAAACCCCTTGCTGCGCCCAGCTAAGTAGGTACCCATGTTCTGGGCGGATAAATCCAGGAATATCTTTCTCAAGCTCTTTATACATATTGACGAGTGAAGGTGGCGCTTTAATACCGGGGCGCACAGAAAATGATAAACCGTGTGCTTGTCCTGGTCCATGATAGGGGTCTTGTCCTAAGATCACGACTTTGATGTCCGCTAATTCAGTATAGCGAAACGCATTGAAAACATCTTCTTGCGGCGGGTAGATTACTTTTCCGCTTTCTCTTTCTTTTGCGACAAACGCGAGAGTCTCTTTGAAATAGGTTTGTGATTTTTCCGCACCGATTACGTCGTGCCAAGTCATCGTATTTGACATGAATGATTCCATAGTGATGTGTTTTATAGTTCGTAGCTTACTGGTTCATGACGTATAGATAAAGTGTTGTTCTGCGCTAACTCTCTAAAAGCGCTTCAAATTAATTTGAGAATTTACAAAAATAATTAAAAAACCCAAACGTGAATATTGATTTAAATCATGAAGATGCACTGGTTTGGTTAATTACCATACGAAATATTTGATAAATATCAAAGAATGTAGGGGTTCTAGCTGGTATATATTAGATAAACAGGTTGGTTAGACCAATTATCCAATCAACAGCGATTAAAAACAGTTAGCAAAGATTGATCAAAATCTGATTCGAACGTGGAGGTCGAGATGATTACTGGTATTCAAATTACTAAAAGTGACAACGCAGCACTGCTAAACTCTTTCTGGTTAATCGATAGCGAGACAAATGAAGCTCGTTGTGTATGTGCGAAAGCAGATTATAGCGAAGGTCAGGTTGTTCCTAAAGATGAACTGGGTGCTTTTGAGAGCCGTGAAGTTCCTCTCGAAATGAAACCAACTGTTCGTGTAGAAGGTGGTCAGCACTTAAATGTTAACGTATTAAGCCGTGAAACATTAGAAGATGCAGTAAAAAACCCAGAAAAATATCCTCAATTAACTATCCGTGTTTCTGGTTATGCAGTTCGCTTTAATTCATTAACGCCTGAACAGCAGCGTGACGTTATTACTCGTACTTTCACTGAAAGCCTGTAATAAACATTAAGGGGTCAATAGATCTCTTATCTTAATAAATTCTAAAAGCCATTGTTCTCAATGGCTTTTTTATTTGCCTCTAACAAAGTTGATTATTTCCTCCCTTGGTTATTTATATTTCAATATTCTTCCAGCATACAGCATTTGTTAGGGAGAATTTATGCCATTCAATACAGCAATACAGCAGACAGTAAGTAAGGACGAACTTTCTTTTGTTGAAGAAGGTTTAAATTTATATCAACAAAATACATTTTTAGATTCATCATGCGGTTTTAGAGATAAATGGTCTAAGAATGTCACAAGAGAGGAGTTTTTAGGAAGAGATGCACAGAATAAAGATTATCTTTTAGCGTTACTATCACAAGGTGCTTATCAGAATAATTGGCGTGATATTCAAGGAGTAGAAAAACTTAGCCCATCAAAAATTAATGAATTAGGCATAGATGCAGAACTTTTAAATAATGAATTTACAGGTTTTCAATCAAATATTTGTTGTTTTAATGGTCTGTATATTATTTGCTTTGCGGGGACGAATGATATTGTCGATTTTTATGCCAATATTCGGCAAGGGCTAGGATATTACGAACCTCAATTCTTTCAGGCTGTGGGGTTAACTAATATTCTATATCGAGCCGTGAAAGGCAATATTATCTGTACAGGGCACTCTCTAGGGGGAGGTCTTGCATCAATAGCCGCTCTGGCGAGTCAATCACCTTGTATTTCATTTAGTCCTTCAGGGCTTGCTCAAAACACAGTAAATAAAATTGGAATGGATTATAACATTGCTAAGCAACAAGCAGATGAAGGTTTGATACGCTTTTATACTGTTCAATATGATTGGCTTGATGCACTTCAAAACACGTTACCAATCCCTTCTGCGTTGGGAAACCGTATCAAAATGGCTTATAGCGAACATAATTCTTGGAAAGACTGGTTACCACACCGTTTGATGGCCAGGAGCTTTATTGCACATTCAATGGTTAAGATTATTAGGATGATGTGCAAATATAAACCATGGAATAATTGGAATGCGATTACAGGTGAATTTGATAAAACAGCGGATTCTATGTTGAATGAATTTCCTAACGTAGAGCAGAAACAAAGTCTTAATTGGCAAGAAAGCTGTAAAAATTCAATTAAGAAAGAAAACATCAGTGAATTTAAAGCGTTGCTTTCAATGAAAAATAAGCACTGCGATATTGATAAACTCGCTATGCAATCTGTTCGTACAGGTAATAGCCAATTTATAAAAGTATTATTGGAGTCACCATATGGGCAGGGAATTAAAAAAATGCAGTTGGCTCAGCAAAAAACTGTTTTACATTTAGCGGCTCAAAGCGGGAGAGTGGCTCAATCAGAAATTTTGCTGAGTAATGGTTTAATAGTCAACGTGAGAGATAATTTGGGAAATACTCCGTTGCATGATGCTTTAAATAGTCACTCTTTAGATGTTGCTGAATTATTATTATCGAATGGCGCAGATTGGAGAATGGAAAATAATCAGGGTTATAACTGCCGAGATATTTTAGATAATCATATGATAAAAGCAGAATCGTTAACTAATGAAAGCCGGGCTATGAGGGAGAAGGTCTATAAGTTAATGAATTAAAAACGGGCCGAAGCCCGCTTTTGTCAGTATCACTCGATTGAGTTTTACTTGGTTTTATTGCTATCTGCAGTTGCAGATGGCGCAGTTGTAGATGACATAGCTGGAGTGCGACGTTTGCCGATATTTTTCTTATCGCGATGGCGTACTTTTTCTTTTTTCTTGCTTTGCTCTTCTTTTTTCTTCTCTTTACGCTTAGCCAGCACTTTCTTAGATGGTTTTGGCTTATTCAGCATCGCTTCAGAAGGCGCTTTGGTTGTTGGGCGTAATGAATCTACCACACGCATCTTAATCGGATCTTCGATGTAGCGAGTGATTTTGCCCAGTAGAGGGAAATCGTGCGCTTCCACTAAAGAAAGGGCAGTACCTTTGCGTCCAGCACGACCAGTACGGCCGATACGGTGCAAATAGACATCTGCAGTGCGCGGTAAGTCGAAGTTAAAAACATGGCTGACGTTTTCAATATCTAATCCACGGGAAGCAACGTCCGTCGCAACGAGGACTTTAACTTGTCCAGTCACTAGGCGGCGAACGGCTTCGTTACGCTTCGCTTGCACCATTTCGCCTTCGATATAGCAAGGTTCAATACCAGCCTCACGCAGCCATTGGACAACTTCACGAACGCGTTCGCGCTTACGCACGAAGACAATCGATTTGGTGACATCTTCTTGCTTGATAAGATGGCACAGTAGCGCAGTTTTATGTTCTAACGTATCCGCGCGATAGTAGAATTGTTGGATTTTCTTGCGTTCACGGCGTGAAGGATCCGCTTCAATTTCGATAGGATCTTCGAGTAGGCGCTCAGCAAAATCACGAATCGCTTCACCTTCAAGGGTGGCGGAGAACAACATGGTTTGCTTACGCCAGCGGGTTTCGCCTGCGATCGTTTCGATATCGTGCGCAAAGCCCATGTCCAGCATACGGTCAGCTTCATCGAGGATCAGAATTTCCACAGCGCGGCAATCGAAGTTTTCTTCTTTAATGTATTGCAGCAAACGCCCCGTGGTTGCGACGACGATGTCTTGGTTTTCGCTGAAAACTTCAGCGTGATTCATATACGCAACGCCGCCTGTAATGGTGGCAACGTCTAAATGATTATGTACACACAACTCTTTAGCTTGATCAGCGACTTGCATAGCGAGTTCGCGAGTTGGTGTTAAAATCAGAACGCGAGGCGGACCTGATTTTTTTCTTGGGAAATCAAGTAAATGTTGAATAGCTGGCAATAAGAATGCCGCAGTTTTACCTGTTCCGGTTGGGGCTGAACCTAAAACGTCGCGTCCATCCATTGCAGGAGGGATGGCGGCTTCTTGGATCGCCGTCGGGCGCTCGTAACCTTTATTGGTCAGCGCGGTGATCAGGCTTTCATCAAGCTCAAGTTCAGAAAAAGTGGATGCAGTCATGATATACCTCTATTTGGGGCGCTGATTATAAACAGGTTAGCAAAATTGTTCACCACAAAAATCAGCTTTGTGCAGAGTTTACCTGTTTTTGTTGGCGGGGGGTATATAAGGAAGTGGCTTACTGATAATGCTCCCTCTTACCAAACTCTGTCATATAGTTGGTAAGAGGGATGAAGTGGAATTAGCTGAGCATGTTAATTAACCAAGTGTGGTAAGGAATTCCCACGAGGTCGATAAGTACAGCTCCGCTTAGAGGCACAATCATAAATGCTTTCATAGAAACTTGTTTGTAGCGCTCGCAGACCGATGACATGTTTGCCATTGCGTTCGGCGTTGCACCTAAACCATGCCCCATCATGCCTGAACACATTACTGCGGCATCGTAGTTTTTGCCTAACAGTCTGAAGACGACGAAAACAACGAACAGGATGATGGCAATAGTTTGCGCCAGTAAGATGATGAATAATGGCAGCGCGATGACTTTCAGTTCCCAAATCTTAAGCGACATCATCGCCATGGTTAAGAATAAGCCCAGTGAAACATCAGAAATTAAGTTGATGGATTTTTGGTTAATACGAACAATTTCAACTTGGTCGTTAATGTTGCGCACAATAATCGCGATAATCATGGCGCCTACATAGCTTGGTAAAGAGAATCCAGTAGCTTTAGTGAACTGGGCTGACGCAAACTGACCGACGACCATTACACCTAAAATCAGCGCTAACATTTTTAAGAATGCATGGGCGTCGATAGAGTCAATTTTACCTGCCAGTTTCTCTTCAACTTTCATGCTTTCAACATTATCTTCAGCTTGAATAGTGACGTTGTGTTTTTTAATTAAGTAGCTTGCGATAGGACCACCTAATAGGCTTCCTGAAATCAGACCAAACGTTGCAGCCGCAATCGCTGCTACGGTTGCAGACTGTACGCCAAGACCTTCAGCCATACTACCAAAGGCAGCCGCACCACCGTGTCCGCCTGTTAAGGAAACACCGCCAGCCATGATCCCGATAACCGGGTCGATACCTAGCAAATGCGCCAAACCGGCACCAAAGGTGTCTTGGAAAATAACCAATGTCCAGCAAATTAACAGGTAAGTAATCAATAAGCGTCCGCCGCTTTTTAATATGCGGAAGCTGCCATCAATACCCACAGTTGTAAAGAACGCCACCATTAAGAATGATTGTAAACTGGTATCGAACGTAATCTCAGCTAAATCGGAAGACTTTAATCCCCAGATAAGCAAACTGACTAAAAATCCACCAATGACCGGTGAAGGGATACAAAAACGTTGCAGCCATTCAATGCGCTTCTTGAGGTGAACACCCATTAGTAGGCAAACTACTGTCAGGAAGAGGGTGGTGAGTGTGTCGATTTGGAATGTCATATTTTTCCCTTTTTTATACTTTGTCTTTCGTGCTACAGCGTTGTTGGTTTCTCTTAGGTACCCTAGTCACATACTTTATGTATGCTCCTAGGGGTACCTTCATTCACCGCCTAGCTGTAACTCGAAATTCAAGGGTATAAATGTCTTGTTAAAGGCATGTATAAGTGTTTTTCAAGCGACAGTGTTGTTGGCTATTTCGAACCTCTGTGCTGTTTATTTTTAACTAGTTGCTTAGTTGACTAAGCTTTTATTTATATTTTGAAAGACAAGGTAAAGTTGTTTATCAGTCGTTTTATTGTGTTTGTTGTTTTTAGAATAAATATTGGTAAACCAAGTAAGCGGCTAGTTTTGATGTGTGGTTATCAATATCAAATTCAGGATTACACTCAGCGATATCAAACAGCGCAATCTTGCCGCTGGATTTGATGACGTTAAATAATTCATCAAATGTTTCAGTAGAAATCCCTCGAGCGGCTGGTGCACTGACCCCCGGTGCGATACCCGCAGAGAACACATCCAAATCCACAGTGACATACAGGTAATCTACAGAATTTATAAATTGTTTAATCTGTTCAATTGCTTGCGGTAATAAGCTTGCGGTTAAGGCTTTATCGCGAATATAGTGGCAGCCTAAGCTGTCCGCTGTATCGAATAACACCTTGGTGTTGCCATGATCCGCAATGCCTAAACACAGGTAATTGAAAGGGCGCTGATGCTTAGCGCACAGTTGCGAGGATTGTAAAAATGGCGTACCGGATGTGGCTTCTGGGGCTTCACGTAAATCAAAGTGCGCATCAAAATTGATGATCCCAATGGTCTTTTCTGGCTGATGTTTTTGAACGAAATCGAAAATGCCTTGAAAGCTCGCAAAGCCGACTTCGTGCCCACCGCCTAAAACAATGGGTTTTTGACGCTGTTCTAATACTGAGATTATTTCATCAGATAGGCGACGTTGAGCTGCTTCCAGCTCACCATCGTCACAACTTACGGTTCCCACATCACGGATAGCCAATGGCTGGTGGATAGGTAAGCCAGCAAGCTGACGACGAATGGCATCAGGGCCAGCTTTAGCACCTTGGCGGCCTTTATTGCGGCGAACACCTTCGTCTGAAGCGAAGCCGATAATGGCAAACTCTACAGGTGAGCGTTGGTTGATGACTTGGTGAATGCGTAAATGTTCCTGTGTTTCACCATCAGTTCGCCCCTGCCATTGAAAAGGTTGTGTCATAGTTACTCCAAGTTAATCAGTTTTGTTATATTTTGGGCCGTTTGGCATGTTGCTTTAATCAGTTCATCGACACGGTTGACGGCACGAAATTCGGGTGCCATGACAGAGACGACAGCTAAAATATCGTTGCCTTTAAAAACAGGAGCCGATGCGCCAAAAACACCAGCGTCAATTTCACCAATAGAAATGCCATAGCCTTGTTGGCGGATTTGGATTAGATCCTGTTTTAATTTCTGTAAATAGTTATCTTTGTGTAGCTGCTTGGCGTGAGTTTCGAAGACTAATTCTTGGTATTGTTCATCACGGTAGGCTAAAAGGGTTTTTGCGCTAGCGCCGCGGATCACGGTATTACCATGCCCAACAATAAAAGAGCAGCGTACGGCTTGTTCACTATCAATTTTATCGACACAGATAGTTTCCCGTAGGTTGGCGGTAATAATTGCCGCAGTCTCTTGGGTCTTTTTGGCCAGTGCGTGCAACTCTGATTTTGACGAGGTCATTAGCAAACTGTGGTGATAGTATTTTTCTTGGGTTTTGATACTCTGCGCACCAACGGTATAAGTGCCATATTGCTTAGAGTAAGTCACAAATTCCCAGTTTATGAGAATAGTTAAAAGCCGATAAACCGTTGAAAGAGGAATATCTAACTCTTTGGAGATGGTTTGTGGTGTGATTGGAGACGCGCAAGTCGTGACAAACGATAAGATATCTAGTGTTCTATTAATACTGTTCATGGCATCTCCTTTTTCTCGAACTTAGCAGTAAAAAAAATCACTAACAAATGATATTCTCAATATATGAGAATAATATTATTGAAATTAGATTAAATTTGCAGATTTGTGGGTTGAAATTGAGAATATTCACGCAAATCCTATTTAAACCAGAGTGGCAGTATGAGCGAACAAAAAAAGCGTTATCGAAAAGGCGGGTTTACCTTCAAGCAATTTTTTGTTGCCCATGACCGTTGCGCGATGAAGGTCGGTACTGACGGGGTATTACTCGGTGCGTGGGCGCCTCTTAATGCGACAAAATACGCGTTGGACATAGGCAGTGGGAGCGGATTAATTGCCTTAATGCTGGTTCAGCGTAGTGAGCAAGTGCAGGTTGATGCGGTTGAACTTGATGACGCCGCGGCGTTACAAGCGCAGGAAAATTTTGATGAATCGCCATGGTCTGAACGGCTGCGAGTGTTCCATCAGGACATTATTACGTTTAGTGAACAGCCTAACCATCAGTATGATTTAATCGTGAGTAATCCGCCTTATTTTGAGCCCGCGGTGGCGTGTCGGGATGAAAAACGCGATCAAGCTCGCTATACCGGAACACTGACTCACCAAGTATTATTAGATAGCGCTAAACAATGTTTGGCACCTGACGGTATTTTTTGTTTGGTATTACCTTATGAAGTGGGAGAGAAAGTCGAAGCAATGGCAATGGCGAGTGGTTGGAATTTAGCTTACCGCGTGCAAGTTCAGGATAAAGCACATACGCCATATCATCGGATGCTATTAGGGTTGACGATTAAGATGACGGAGCCGGTTATTTCGTCTTTAACGTTGAAACAACCCGATGATAGCTATACGGATGAGTTTATTTCGTTGATCCGGCCATTTTATCTTAAGTATTGATCGACTCAGCATTGTTCGACTAAGTATTAACCGCCTATCTGTGGTTAAAGATACCGATAGGCGGTTAGTGTTAGCGAGTTAAAATGGTGGGGCCAGACTCCGGTAATAACTCAGGGTAGTCTAGGGTATAGTGCAAACCGCGACTCTCTTTACGTTCTAAGGCGCAACGCACCATTAACTCTGCAACTTGGACTAAGTTGCGCAGTTCCAGTAAGTTATTGGAGATGCGGAAATTAGCATAATAGTCATTAATTTCTTGCTGAAGTAAATGAATACGACGCAAAGCGCGTTCAAGGCGTTTTGTGGTTCTTACTATCCCCATGTAATCCCACATAAATAGGCGTAATTCATGCCAGTTATGCTGAATTACAACCTGTTCATCAGAATTATGAACTCGGCTTTCATCCCATTCAGGGAGTGCAGAAATTGCAGGGATCTCGTCGATCGTTTTGATAATATTTTCTGCGGCAGCCCATCCATAAACTAGGCATTCAAGTAATGAGTTAGACGCCATACGATTGGCACCATGTAGCCCGGTATAACTCACTTCACCAATAGCATACAGATTTGGTATATCTGTCATGCCGGTTGGGTCAACAACGACGCCGCCGCAGGTATAGTGAGCTGCGGGAACTATCGGGATCGGCTCTTGGGTTAAATCTAAACCTAAGGTGAGCAACTTGGCATAAATGGTGGGGAAGTGGTTCTTAATAAAGTCTGGGGATTTGTGGCTGATGTCGAGATACATGCAGTCCGCCCCGAGGCGTTTCATTTCATGGTCGATAGCTCTGGCGACAATATCTCGCGGTGCTAATTCACTGCGCTCGTCATAATCTGGCATGAATCGGCTGCCATCAGGGCGTTTTAAGTAAGCCCCTTCACCACGTAAAGCTTCAGTGAGTAAGAAATTACGTGCTTGCGGGTGGAATAAACAGGTTGGATGAAACTGGTTAAATTCCAAGTTCGCTACGCGACAACCTGCTCGCCATGCCATGGCAATACCATCACCGGATGAGATATCGGGGTTAGTGGTGTATTGATAAACTTTCGCAGCGCCACCCGTGGCTAAGACGATAGTTTTTGCTCGAATAGTCTCGACTTGCTCTTTTTGGCGATTCCAAACATAGGCACCGACAATGCGGGAGCGGGCGTTCTGTTGGTTTTTGTCTTCGAGGATCAGATCAACCGCATTGTAGCGTTCTTTGATCTGGATATTCGGGTGTTCGAAAGCAAGATTAACCAGCGTGGTTTCAACCTCTTTTCCGGTGGCATCCGCGTGATGCAGAATGCGGCGATGGCTATGCCCGCCTTCTCGGGTGAGGTGATACTGAGTTTCCCCTGTTTCGTTGACTTCAGTATCAAATAAGACGCCTTGGTCAATGAGCCACTGAACACAATGTTTGGCGTTTGATGCAATAAACTCGACGGCGCTCTTTTCACAGATCCCTGCGCCAGCTACAAGCGTGTCATTAACATGGGACTCAATGCTATCTGTATCATCGAAAACGGCGGCTATTCCGCCTTGAGCATAATAAGATGCACCTTCATTGAGGGTGCTTTTACTGAGAATAGTAACTTGATGAAAGGGCGCGAGCCGGAGTGCGGCTGATAATCCTGCGACACCACTTCCAATGATTAAAATATCAGTGTCATGCTGTGTGGATGCGTTCATAAGTGTTTGTGTGCTGTGTTTCTATAGAGAATTTTATGTTAGCCTATCGAGCTGCCTGTGACTATGTATTAATCGCATTTTGAGTTCCCAAAGAACCGTTTTATTTAGCTACACTTGAGTTATTTGGAAAACTTGAGTTATTTGGAAAATCATCGTTTATTTGGAAAAAACCATCGGCTACATGATAAGTGCCAATGTGAATGAATAAATTCCACGTAATCATGCCGTAGATATGCCTGTTTTGTGTATACTATTAGGTAGTGCTCACAAGGATCAATGGGATCGATTAAGAAACTTTGATCTCATTTTTTGAAATTATTTTCGATTATTTTTGGAATAAATTGAACTTCATCAGTTTTTATTACTCGAAGTTAGGCTTGCTTAAGGAAGGGAGAAGATGAACAAGTTAAGTCATTATCAATCTGTGTTCAGGAGATGGTTCCTGGAATGAGCGAGCAGCTGACAGACCAAATATTGGTTGAGAAAGTACAAAAAGGCGATCAACAAGCTTTCAATTTATTGGTGATTAAATACCAGCATAAAGTTGCAAGTCTCGTTTCTCGTTATGTACCGCAAGCGGATGTGCCTGATGTCGCACAAGAGTCGTTTATTAAGGCTTATCGTGCAATCGGTTCGTTTCGTGGCGACAGTGCTTTTTATACTTGGCTTTATCGAATTGCTGTCAACACGGCAAAGAACTATTTAGTCGCGCAAGATAGACGTCCTCCCGCGTCAGATCTGGAAGCGAGCGACGCAGAAAACTTCGAGTCCGCCGGCGCATTAAAAGAAATTTCGAACCCAGAGAACTTAATGTTGTCTGATGAATTAAAGCGAGTTGTTTTTCGTACCATTGAGTCTCTGCCAGAAGATCTTCGAATGGCAATCACGCTACGTGAACTTGATGGTTTAAGCTATGAAGAGATAGCCGAAGTGATGGATTGCCCTGTGGGTACAGTTCGATCGCGGATCTTTAGAGCGAGGGAAGCAATTGATGAAAAAGTTCAGCCGTTGATCCAACAACATTAATTGGTTGGGTAGCGAGTTACTGTTTAACTGTGAGCAATTAACTGAAGGTAATTGGGCATGCAAAGAGAGAAACTTTCCGCAATGATGGATGGTGAAGCTCTAGATTTAGAACTTATTAACACCATTTCATGTGATTCAACGTTAAAGCAACGTTGGGAGAGCTATCATCTTGTTCGTGATACTCTGCGTAATGATACAGGCGATGTCATTCATTTTGATATTGCAAGTAAAGTTGCGGCAGCGCTGGAAAATGAAGCGGTGCGAATTAATCCTCAAGCAGTTGTTGAATCACAACCAGAGCCAGCAAGCTGGAGTGGCTTCCCGTTTTGGAACAAAATTCGTCCATGGGCTAGCCAAATTACGCAAATCGGTGTGGCTGCATGTGTATCACTCGCTGTAATTGTGGGGGTTCAACAATACAATCAAAGCAATAGCGTCGATTCTACTGTGGATGATCCTGTATTTAATACCGTTCCAGTCGGACGTGGTGCGCCAGTTAGCTTAAATCTTTCAGATAGCCAATTGTTTGGTACTGAGCAACAATCTCAGCAAATCGAACAACAAAATCAACGTATCAATGCCATGCTGCAACAGTATGAAATTGAAAGACGTTCAATGCTGAATCAGCCGCATCAAGACAGTGATAAAAATACCGCATCAGCAGGGGTTAAACTGCAATAATGAATAAATGGTTATCCGTCTTCTGCCTGACGGGCAGCCTGATTATGTCTAATCAAGCATCGGCATCATCTACGGATGCCGATGTTCTTTTCAAAGAAATGGGAACGGCTGCCCAGAACCTGTCCTATGAAATGTCGTTTATGACATTCAATCCGCAAAATATCGTTCCAGTGCGCTATCGTCATGCGATTATTAATGGAGTCCCTATTTCTCAAATGATCCAGATGGATTCATCTCGCCGAGAGATAGTGCAAAATGGTAACCGAATTAGTTATTTTGAACCGGGATTCGATGCGTTTAGCTTAAATGGTGAACATATCATTGATAACTTACCTACGGTACTTTTTGCGGATTACCAAAAAATTCAGCCTTATTATAATTTTATCGATGCTGGTCGTACGCATATTGGTGATAGACCCGCATTAGTCATGCGCATTATTTCAAAAGATAATTCTCGATTTAATTATGTGTTATTAATCGATGAAGAAACTAAACTGCCACTGCGTGTTGATTTGCTCGACAACAATAATCAAACACTGGAACAGTTCCGGGTAATTTCGACTGTTTTAGATAGTAAAAATGTACAAGATTCATTGAAATCTCTCAGTAATGTAAATTTACCACCATTATTAGTGTCGCCGAAAAACGAAAATCCATCGTTTAAATGGCGGGTGGGAATGCTGCCTCCAGGCTTTGAGGAAGTGTCTCGCTCTACGCGAAAATTAAGCGATGATGACATCATTGAAACGGCAATGTTCAGCGATGGGCTATTTACCTTTTCGGTTAATGTGACAAAAACATCGAAAGGTCCTTTACTGGATCAGCCGCGACAAAATGGTCGCCGCACAATTTACACCATGACTCAAAAGCAAAATGTGATTACGATAATAGGGGAGTTACCGCTATCAACATCCCAGTTAATTGCGAGTAGCATTCAGTTTCGGGAGTAAATCATGGTAAAAGAATGGGCAACGGTGGTTAGATGGCAGAAAGGCCGAGCATTATTACGTTATGGCTCTTCAGCCGGATGTGGAAGTTGTAGCGCTCGTGCTGCTTGTGGTTCATATGCTTTAAACAAAATAGGGCCTAACACAGAGCACGAATTGGAAATTGAAGTTGAGCAGCCTTTGGTTGTTGGGCAAAAAATTGAAGTGGGTATTCCTGAAGGGAGCTTACTGCGTTCTGCGATGTTAGTCTATTTAACGCCATTGGTTGGATTGTTTTTATTTGCCGCCTTGGCTCAATTAGCTGAATTTGAGCAAGTTTGGGTCGCCTTAGCGGGAATTTTCGGTGGGTTTGCTGGCTTTTTCACTGCGCGAGAAATGGCTGCACGTTGGCGCAATAAAATCGATTTCCAGCCTATCGTCTTACAAATAGGACTTCCCCCTGGCGACATTAGCGTTCAATCACATTGTTGAATGCCATTGTCTCACATCATCGCCTGTAGTTAAGCTTTCACGACATAAGCTTTTTACTACAGGCGATTTTGTTTTTAGTCGCTCAAAAATGAAGAAAAACGAAGAAAAATGAAATAAGTAACTCATTCAACTTTGGCAAGTTTACAGTTGTTTTACATTGAATCTTTGTGTTAGTGGGTTCTTGTATGTAAAATGCTGCTAATTAGCAATCTTGTGATAATCATAGCATTTTAGTTTTGCGGCAAAATTTGCTCAAAACTGATTTTGTAAGGCAATTTAAAAGAAGATATTACCTTGAAAATCAAAAACATCAGAAACTTTTCGATCATTGCACATATCGACCACGGAAAATCAACGTTGTCAGATCGTATTATTCAAATCTGTGGTGGCTTAACTGACCGCGAAATGGCGGCTCAGGTTTTAGACTCTATGGATCTGGAACGTGAACGTGGTATCACCATCAAAGCACAGAGCGTAACGCTCGATTATAAAGCGGCGGATGGTGAAACTTACCAACTGAACTTTATCGACACCCCAGGACACGTAGACTTCTCCTATGAAGTTTCTCGTTCATTGGCGGCGTGTGAAGGTGCATTATTAGTTGTGGATGCAGGGCAGGGTGTTGAAGCTCAAACCTTAGCGAACTGCTATACAGCTATTGAAATGGACTTGGAAGTGGTTCCAGTCCTGAACAAGATTGACTTACCAGCCGCTGATCCTGAGCGTGTTGCTGATGAGATTGAAGACATTGTGGGTCTTGATGCCCATGATGCTGTTCGTTGTTCTGCGAAAACCGGTATCGGTGTTCAAGATGTTATCGAACGTTTAGTGAAAGAAATTCCACCACCAGAAGGTGATGGTGATGCACCGTTACAAGCGCTGATTATCGACTCTTGGTTCGATAACTATTTAGGTGTTGTTTCTCTGATCCGTATTAAAAATGGTACATTGAGAAAAGGCGACAAAGTTAAAGTGATGAGTACGGGCAACGTGTATAACGCGGATCGCCTCGGTATTTTCACACCAAAACAAGTTGACCGTGATGTGCTTAACTGCGGTGAAGTAGGCTGGTTAGTGTGTGCGATCAAAGACATCACTGGCGCCCCAGTTGGGGATACTTTAACAGGTGCTCGTAACCCAGCAGATAAAGCATTACCGGGCTTCAAAAAAGTGAAACCTCAAGTTTATGCGGGTCTGTTCCCTGTTAGCTCTGATGACTATGAAGCTTTCCGCGATGCATTGGGTAAATTAAGCCTGAACGATGCTTCCTTGTTCTATGAACCAGAAACGTCAACAGCATTAGGATTCGGTTTCCGTTGTGGTTTCCTTGGCTTACTGCACATGGAAATCATTCAAGAGCGTTTAGAGCGTGAATACGATCTCGACCTAATCACTACAGCGCCAACGGTAGTTTATGAAGTGCAGCAAACTAATGGCGAGATTGTTTATGTGGATAGTCCGTCGAAATTACCACCGCTGAATAACATCGAAGAGTTAAGAGAGCCTATCGCTGAGTGTCATATGCTGATGCCTAAAGAGTATTTAGGTAACGTTATCACTCTGTGTATTGAAAAACGTGGCGTACAAACCAACATGGTTTACCACGGAAATCAGGTTTCTTTGACCTACGAAATTCCGATGTCAGAAGTGGTGCTGGATTTCTTTGACCGTTTAAAATCAACCTCTCGTGGTTATGCTTCTTTAGATTACTCATTCAAGCGTTTCCAAACGTCAGACATGGTGCGTGTGGATGTGTTAATCAACAATGAACGTGTCGACGCATTAGCGCTGATCACTCACCGTGGCAACTCACAGTACCGCGGACGTGAGCTGGTGGAAAAAATGAAAGAGCTTATTCCACGTCAACAGTTTGATATTGCTATCCAAGCAGCAATTGGTAACCACATTATTGCTCGTTCTACAGTGAAGCAGCTGCGCAAAAACGTTCTTGCCAAATGTTATGGCGGTGACGTTAGCCGTAAGAAGAAACTGTTACAGAAGCAAAAGGACGGTAAGAAACGTATGAAGCAAGTGGGTAACGTTGAACTCCCACAAGAAGCGTTCCTTGCTATATTGCACGTTGGTAAAGACAGCTAAGTTTACAAGGAGTCTTAATGGCTAACACATTTGCCCTGATCCTCACACTGGCTACGCTGGTGACAGGGATTATTTGGTGCTTAGATAAATTTAAGTTTGCGCCAGCACGTAAAGCGAAACTTAAAAAATTGCGGGAAGTAACAAACGGCTCAATGAATGAAGATGAACTTGCGAAAGCGGTTCGTCGTCCGTCGTGGCTGGAAACGGGAACCTCAATTTTTCCTGTGTTAGCCATTGTTTTGGTTGTTCGTTCGTTTATTTATGAGCCGTTCCAAATCCCATCAGGTTCGATGATGCCAACACTTTTAGTTGGCGATTTTATGTTGGTTGAGAAGTTTTCTTATGGATTGAAAGATCCAATTACTCAAACCACATTAATCGAAACGGGTAAGCCTAATCGTGGAGATATTGCGGTATTTAAATACCCGAAAGAGCCAAATGTAGACTTCGTGAAACGTGTTATTGGTTTGCCGGGGGATAAAATCATTTATAACCCAGAAGCGAAAGAGCTGACTATTTACCCTAACTGTGCAGACAATAAATGCACAGAAAAATTACCGGTTACTTATGGCCCATTAGAGCCAAGTGAATGGACAATGGTATTTGAAAATAGCTCCGTGGTTGATAATCAATATGGTAACTATCAAATCCCAGTAGACCAAGCGGTACCGAATAACTCACTGCGTCAATATGGCCGAAGTGAGAAATTAGATACCGTTACGCACCAAATTTTGACGATTAATAACTACATTACTCAATCAAAATATGTACAACCAGGTTTACCACTTAATGAGTGGATTGTACCTGAGAAACACTATTTTATGATGGGTGATAATAGAGACAACAGCTCTGATAGCCGTATGTGGGGCTTTGTTCCTGAGCAAAATTTAGTGGGCCGTGCGGTGTTTATCTGGTTAAGTTTAGATAAACAAGAGAACGAATGGCCTACAGGTATTCGCTTTAGCCGAATTGGTCCTCTATAATTCATTTCAGACAATGCGGGTTTTCATGAGAAAACTCGCATTATCATAAGCATTATTATTTTACCCAGTGTACAATAATGTTGTTTTAAACATTATTGACTTCCTAATTATTAACTATTCTCGTTAAATTCCGATAATTCATAAAATTTATTTTTCGAATATCAATTGCTTACGGGTGATGGTCGGAGGAAGTCAGTGCAAACGCAACAGTTTTGTAAAATAGCTGATTTTACAGGTCTGTTGCGTGTGCTTTTTTATTAAACGTAGAATGGTTGGGCGCACATGAACCCCTCTTTGTTAGAAAAATTACAGCGTAAGCTGGGATATACATTCCAGCAAAATGATTTATTAATTCAGGCATTAACTCATAGAAGTGCTAGCAGCAAACATAATGAAAGACTGGAGTTTTTGGGTGATTCAATTCTCAGTTTTGTGATTGCTAACGATCTCTATCATCGTTTCCCTAAAGTGGATGAAGGTGATATGAGCCGTATGCGCGCAACGTTAGTGCGTGGAAATACACTGGCAGAAATTGCCCGTGAATTTGAACTCGGTGAATGTTTACGTTTAGGCCCGGGTGAATTAAAAAGTGGCGGTTTCCGCCGAGAATCAATCTTAGCTGATACCGTTGAAGCCTTAATTGGCGGGATTTTCCTTGATAGTAATATTCAAACTATCGAACAGATCATTCTGGCATGGTACAAAGTAAGATTGGATGAAATTAGTCCGGGTGATAAACAAAAAGACCCGAAAACGCGGCTACAAGAATATCTGCAAGGGCGTCATCTTCCACTACCAAACTATTTAGTGGTACATGTGAAAGGTGAAGCTCATGATCAAGAATTTACGATCCATTGCCAAGTGAGCGGCATTGAAGAGCCGATTAACGGCATAGGTTCAAGCCGTCGTAAAGCGGAGCAAGCCGCAGCAGAACAAGCATTGAAAATCTTGGAGATTGAATGAGTGAATTACAATCCCACTGTGGTTTTGTTGCCATAGTTGGACGACCAAATGTTGGGAAATCAACACTGTTAAATCAGTTACTGGGGCAAAAAGTCTCGATCACATCGAGAAAGCCGCAGACAACTCGCCACCGTATTATGGGGATCCATACAGAAGATAATTACCAAATTATCTATGTTGATACCCCAGGTCTTCATATTGAAGAAAAAAGAGCAATTAACCGTTTGATGAACCGCGCAGCATCCAGCTCTATTGGCGATGTTGAATTGGTTATTTTTGTGGTTGAAGGTACCCATTGGACACCTGATGATGAAATGGTGCTGAACAAGCTATCTAGCTTGCGTTGCCCAGTCATTTTGGCGATCAACAAAATTGATAATGTGGTGGATAAAACCAGCTTACTGCCACACATCGGTATGATCAGCCAAAAAATGAATTTCTTGGACGTGGTGCCAATCAGTGCAGAAAAAGGCACTGGCGTTGATACCATCGCGAAGATTGTCAAGCAGCACATCCCTGAAGCTATTCACCACTTCCCTGAAGACTATATTACAGATCGCTCTCAGCGTTTTATGGCCTCTGAAATTATTCGTGAAAAACTGATGCGTTTCTTAGGTGACGAGCTACCATACTCAGTGACTGTTGAAATTGAACAGTTTAAAGAGATGGATAAGGGTGGCTACCATATCAACGGACTGATCTTAGTTGAGCGTGAAGGTCAGAAAAAAATGGTTATCGGTAATAAAGGTAGCAAGCTGAAAACCATTGGTACCGAAGCTCGTATTGATATGGAACGTCTGTTTGAAACTAAAGTTCACTTAGAGCTTTGGGTTAAAGTTAAATCCGGTTGGGCAGATGACGAAAGGGCACTGCGCAGTCTGGGCTATGTTGACGATTTAAAATAATCGGTGACATCGTGAGTGGTTGGCAACGCGCGTTTGTGCTCCATTCCCGTCCTTACAGTGAAACGAGTCTATTGATTGACTTTTTCACGGAAGGGGAAGGAAAAATTCGTTTGCTAGCAAAGGGTGCGAGACGCAACCGCTCACCATTAAGAGGCTGCTTGCAGCCTTTTACACCTTTGTTGATCCGTTGGAGTGGCAAAGGTGAAATCAAAACCCTCATCAATGCTGATCCTGTCTCTCTTGCTCTCCCTCTTAGTGGTACTGTTTTATATAGCGGTTTATACCTTAATGAACTTACCGCTCGGGTTATTGAGTTTGGCACACCGTATTCATCTCTATTTTTTGATTACCTCAATTGCTTGCAAGTTTTAGCCGGGAGTGAACGCACGCCTGAATCTGCTTTACGCCAGTTCGAGCTCGCTTTGCTGTCTTATCTCGGTTACGGCGTAGATTTTTTACATTGTGCGGGCAGTGGTGAGCCAGTTTCAGACACCATGACCTACCGTTACCGTGAAGAAAAAGGGTTTATTGGCAGCCTAATTGTTGACCAACTCACATTCACGGGTAAGCAATTAAGAGCGTTAGCCGAACGCGAATTCCCAGATGCGGACACCTTAAAAGCCGCTAAACGGTTTACCCGCATGGCACTGAAACCTTATCTTGGCGGTAAACCCCTTAAAAGCCGTGAACTCTTCAGGCAATTTATTATCCCTTCTCAGAATATGGCGAAGTCATAACAATTAATTGATTTTGTTTTATGACGCGATTTTTTCTATTTGTTATTACTGCGAGCATTTCCAACTATATACCTTTCCAACTGCGGACTGTTGTAACCGCAAAACTACAGGCAATCTAGACAAAGTTTTCGTCCTATCCATTTTCTTCGAGGCGCTTCCCAAAACATGAATGTAATTGATGAAATATTATTATTGCTTTGGAATCCGCGAGGAAGAACGAGATATTTTTTCCCCCAATACGATAAATTGCAGTAGGATATGGCAGACAAGAAATAAGTGACTGTTTATTCATAGGGAGTTAAACATGGCTGAGCTGTTATTGGGCGTTAACATTGACCACATTGCAACTGTTAGAAATGCAAGAGGAACACAATATCCTGACCCTGTTCAAGCAGCATTTGTTGCTGAGCAAGCTGGAGCTGACGGGATCACTATTCACTTACGTGAAGATCGCCGCCATATTACCGATAGAGACGTTGAACTGCTCAACCAAACCATTCAAACGCGCATGAACCTTGAAATGGCAGTCACAGAAGAGATGATTGACATTGCTTGTCGTATTAAGCCGACTTATTGCTGCTTAGTTCCTGAAAAGCGTGAAGAGGTGACTACTGAAGGTGGGCTTGATGTTGCAGGGCAAAAACAAAAAGTCGCATCCGCAGTAAAACGATTGACCGAAGCGGGTATTTTAGTCTCTTTATTTATCGATGCGGATCATGAACAAATTGATGCGGCTCAAGAGTGTGGGGCACCATTTATTGAAATTCACACAGGCGCATACGCGGATGCTAAAACTGAACAAGAGCAAGAGCTTGAATTTCGTCGTATTCGTGATGGCGTAAGCTATGCCGCGGGTAAAGGCATTAAAGTGAATGCGGGACATGGATTGACTTACCATAATGTTCAACGTATCGCAGCACTGCCTGAAATTTATGAACTGAATATCGGGCACGCGATTATTGGCCGAGCTCTGTTTAGCGGTCTAGCTCAAGCTGTATCAGACATGAAAAACTTACTCACAGAAGCGCGTAAATAATGGCTATTGTAGGTTTAGGTACAGATATTGTTGAGATTACGCGTATTGAATCTGTCATTGAGCGCTCCGCTGACAGCTTAGCGAAGCGTATTTTAACAGAACATGAATATGTACAATATCAGCAACAAGCTAAGCCTGCGCGTTTTCTTGCTAAGCGATTTGCAGTGAAAGAGGCGGCGGCTAAGGCATTAGGTACGGGGATCCGTAATGGTTTGGCTTTTAATCAGTTTGAAATCACAAACGATGAGCTAGGTAAACCGTTACTTTCACTGAGTGGTGAGGCGTTAAAACTAGCCAATAATTTAAAAGCCACGCATTTTCATGTTTCGATTACTGATGAGCGGCACTATGCGGCTGCAACAGTGATTATTGAAAGTCTGTAGGCATTACTCATTGCCGACTTGTTTTCGGTCGGCAATGTTTCAATGAAATAGTACTTTAATGAAATAGTACTTTAATGAAATAGTACTTTAATGAAATAGTACTTTAATGAAAGTGTGCTTCAACGGATGGATGTTTTTAGTAAAACAAAAATTGAATATCGCAGAGCTGAGCCATCGTCACTTTAACAAATGTATTCAGCGTATTGGCGAAATTAGATTTTATCGGCGTGATGGATCATGACAAACTTATCCCAGAGTTGTTCTTGGGATTCAACATGTTCAGGGTCTGTAATAATCGTATTCGTTATGGGGCAAACTGACTGGCAAGTAGGTTTATCATAGTGCCCAACGCATTCAGTACACAGGTTAGAATCTATTTCATAGATTTCCGACCCCATGAAAATTGCATCATTTGGGCATTCGGGTTCACACATATCGCAGTTAATGCATTTTTTAGTAATTAATAGTGCCATTTCAATTAGTTATATCAGATTCAAACCAGTAGTATACGTTTTCGAACGCCATTTTACACTGAAGTAAATCAATTAGACACTGAATTGTGTGTGAGTGAACGAATATACTTAGCAAAAAAATAGTAATGAACAAGCAGAATAATCAAGAGTTTTAAGTGTGATTCAAAGTGGATGGTCTATAAGTAAAGCGGAATTAATAATATAAAGATGATTTTATTTATAAAAATAAAATAAGAGCTTAAATTTAAGCTCTTATTGGGTAAGGCAATTAAAAATTAATAGAAAATATTAAATTAATAATTAATTAAGTTATAGATATACCAGTTCTTAGTTTTATCAGATTGCGTATAGAAGCACAGTACGCCATTAACGATGAAGAAGGTCGCTGATTTAACCGAGTCTTCAACGGTGAACTCCTCAGAGTACATCAGCACGATACTGGCATTATCGGTGACTTGATAAACATCAATAACTTTCTCATCGAGATTATAACCGTACAGATATTGCTTGTTCTGTGTTGGATCGTAGAAGGCTTGAATATTTTGCAGGTAGGTTTTTAATTTACCTTTTTGTACAACGACAGTAGGTTCGATTGTTCCTACGTCTTTCATGTTGTAGATCATGTAAGATTTATCTTTTGAATGCCCTAAGAAGTAATTTTTCTTAGCAGCACTGAATGCGAGCGTTGTTGGATAAAATTCTTCAAAGATACTTGATTGCACGGTTCTTTTAATAAAAGCCATGTTTATTCCTCTTATTTAAATTATGAAAACTGAAGTGCGGGTTAATCATATTTAATGAAAGAGATTTTAAAAATAATGTTATTTATTAGTTTGTTTTATATATTCAAATGATTTAAAAATTAATAAAAGTAGAATATTCACAATGGTTCTTAACTGTGATAGTAATAAGAAAAAACAATTAGGAAGTGGTCATGTTTGAAAATCTAGGGGTATTGAATTTCTGGACTTACTTAGCGGGATTGGTGCTTATCATCATTGTACCCGGTCCAAACTCACTGTATGTATTAAAATCAAGTACTTCACATGGGACTAAAGCGGGATATCGTGCCGCAATCGGTGTTTTCACGGGGGATGCAATACTGATTTTTCTTTCATTCATTGGTGTTGCCTCGGTCATCAAAGCCTCTCCAACACTGTTTACTATCGTAAGATACTTAGGGGCGGCTTATCTTTTGTACTTAGGATGCAAAATCCTATATGCAACCTTTTGGCAGAAAAAACCGTTATCAGCAGGGGTAGAGCAGATTGAAGTAAGAAAAGAAAATTACTTTACTCGAGCTTTGGTACTTAGCTTAACGAACCCGAAAGCGATTTTGTTCTATATTTCGTTCTTTATTCAATTTATTGACTTCAATTATAGCCATGCTTGGGTTCCGTACATGGTATTAGCAGTTATCTTAGAAACGGTTAGCTTCTTGTATCTAAGCTTATTGATATTCAGTGGCTACTTGATAGCCCGCTTTTTACGGGAAAAGCAGATT
Source organism: Providencia sp. PROV202 (assembly GCF_028479565.1). Classification (NCBI taxonomy): domain Bacteria; kingdom Pseudomonadati; phylum Pseudomonadota; class Gammaproteobacteria; order Enterobacterales; family Morganellaceae; genus Providencia; species Providencia sp. PROV202. Next base: position 83,003 of record NZ_JAMPNV010000010.1, read on the forward strand.
CTGGCGAAACTGGGAAATTGTACTGTAGGTGCATTCTTTATGGGGTTCGCTGCGAAACTTGCCATTTTTAGTAATTAGTTATTGATTAATATCAGATTCAATTTGCAGTCACTTTAACATTTCGTAATAATCAACTTTTCGAGTGTGGATGAATGAGAGGCTAGAGTGACGCAATTAGAAATCGATGAGTATTGGATGGCTCAAGCCCTTGAGCTAGCAATAAAAGCTCAAGATGCCGGGGAGATCCCTGTGGGTGCGTTACTGGTCAAAGATAACCAACTAGTGGCAGAAGGCTGGAACCACTCCATTGAAAACCACGACCCTACCGCCCATGCTGAAATTGTTACCTTACAAAAAGCGGGCACCGCGCTACAGAATTACCGCTTATTAGACACAACACTGTATGTCACTTTAGAACCTTGCATTATGTGTGCTGGAGCGATGATCCATAGCCGCATCGGTCGGGTCGTATATGGTGCGAAAGATTTTAAAACGGGAGCGTGTGGCTCCTTCATGAATATCATGTCGCAGCCAGGTTTAAATCACTATGTTGAAGTGACGAGTGGTGTACTTGAAGAAACTTGCTCATCCATGCTCAGCGAATTTTTTAGAATGCGCAGAGCACAAATTAAAGAACAGAGACGCCAAGAAAAACAGGCTCAAAACCCCGAGAACTAGTCATCAATCGGTGGTTCCCTTTGTAGGACTACGCCATTATCGATGGAACTCGAGCGTGTTGGTTTTGCTAGAATATATTTCCCTAGGGAGTGATTTTGTGCACGACTATTTTCACTGGCATAAAACACACCTAAATTAGCTGACGCTTTTGGCGCGACCTCCAATTTGGCTGGCACCATATCAGGCATCACATAAGATGAGAGCTGAGTATTCTCATTGGGTACCACGACATAAACGTGAGATTTCTTCGCAATCTCTAAGGTTTTCTGTTTTTTCTCCTGACTCTGCAAATAACCCACTAAGCTTTGATGATAGCGGCGAATATTTTCCACATAACGATAAGCCTCGTGTCCTCGAGCATAGCCATACGTGAGCTGAGAATAATATTTTGGTTGTGTTAACAGGGGCAAATTCGCTTTAACATCAAGCCAACGGTCAGGGTTGCCACCCAGCTTTTGCGTTAATTTACGCACATCCAGCATATGCCCATAGCCCATATTATAGGCTGCAAGGGTAAACCAAATACGGTCATCTTCAGCGATAGAGTCGGGTAAGCGTTTCATGATGTACGACAAATATGCTGCCCCACCTTTGATGCTTCCTTCAGGGTCTAATCTATCTTCAATTCCCATCGTTGCCGCAGTTGGTTTGGTAAGCATCATGATCCCACGAACACCAGTAGGGGAGGTTGCAAGGGGATCCCAGTGGGACTCTTGCCAAGCGATAGCTGCCAATAATTTCCAATCGACGGTCTCGACAGTATCCGCATATTTTTCAAATAAATGCTGATAATCAGGTAATTTATTGTTAATGGCACTAATAAATGTAATCGTATCAAAATAATCAAAGGATTCTACGTGACTAAAATGTTTCTCGGTCAAGCGGGCGAGTGAGTCATTTTGATTACTGATATTAAAAAAGTCGAGCAGAGCGGCATCTAGGCTATAGTCATGTTTGCGGCTCATATACCATGTGATGGCATGGTCATCGCGTAAGTCAAATGCGACAGCGACTTTCGGGTGAATACGTTGTTGTAAAGAGATTGCGATAGAATCCTCAAGGGTATAGTCAATTTCACCTTCGGCCACCATTTCTAATAACTGGCTTGGTGTATAGTCGCTGCTTTCTTCCCACTTAAGATTAGGGTATTGCGTCGAAAGTGCTTTTAATGTGCTGGCGTGAGTACTCCCAGTGATAACAACCAGTTTCCCTTTCACGTCATTGAAGGTTTTTGGACGAAGTTTCCCTTTACGATAAACCAATTGCTGAGTCACGTTTAAATAGCTTGGACCAGCTTTCATCGTGTCTAAACGGTCTTTGTTATACAGCAATCCTGCCATAGCAATATCAGCATCATTGTTGTCGATATCATCAAAAATTTGCTCGATAGTGGGGCGGATAATGATTTTTAGTTTAACACCTAGGTACGTGGCAAAGCCTTGAGCTAGCTCGTAGTCGAAGCCACGTAGCTGATGTTGCTCATTAATATAGATAAGTGGCGAATTTACTGCGCTAATACGTAATTCCCCTCGAGAGATAATTTTATCGACTAGGGTGTTTTGCGTATTCGGCCATCGGACATTGAAGCCAATGATCATGGTAGCAAGTAAGGCGATGACCACGATAATAAAATAGTTAACTTTTAGGTTATTCAAATAATTATTTCTCGTGTAGGGAACTGGTGTTGTGCGCTTAATAAAAACTGTTTAATCATGGTTATAAATCCAGTGGTTTCGTATTTTGCTCTAACAATGATGATCGGTGCAACTAATATTATCGTATTTAGCACATAATAATATTTAACTAATCGCTCTATTTTTAGTCACGCAAACGGTTTCGTATTGATGAACATTGCTCTATAATGGACTCCGGTTTCCCTGCTTTCATGTTCAGGGCTGGCGTTTAAAAGAGAGAATTTAAGACTATGGAAATTTTGCGTGGCTCACCGGCACTATCAGCATTTCGTATTACCCGCCTTTTGGCGCTGTTTGCTGAAAAACAGCTCCCTGTAACGGATATCTATGCTGAATATATGCATTTTGCTGAGCTATCAGCCCCATTAAGTGGCAGTGAGCAAGGTAAACTGAGTAGTTTGTTAAAATATGGTCCTTCTCTGGCAGAGCATGAGCCATTTGGAAAACTGATTTTAGTCACCCCACGCCCAGGAACTATCTCTCCTTGGTCTTCTAAAGCAACGGATATCGCGCATAACTGTGGCTTAACACAGGTTAAACGTATTGAACGCGGTGTTGCCTATTATATTCAAGCCGACTCACTGACAAGCGAGCAGTGGGATCTGGTCATCAGTCTGTTGCATGACCGTATGATGGAAACGGTTTTTGCCTCTTTTGAACAAGCCGAAGCGCTATTTGTTCAGCAGCAGCCAGCCCCAATGAAAGTGATTGATATTATCGCAGGCGGACGCCAAGCACTCGATACTGCTAACAAAGAGATGGGCTTAGCGTTAGCCGACGATGAAATTGATTATCTATTAGAGGCATTCACAGGGTTAAAACGTAACCCAACGGATGTTGAGCTGTATATGTTTGCGCAAGCAAACTCAGAGCATTGCCGCCATAAAATTTTCAATGCGGATTGGATTATTGATGGGGAAACACAGCCAAAATCCCTGTTTAAAATGATCAAAAATACTTTCGAAAAAACGCCAGATCACGTTCTGTCTGCCTATAAAGATAATGCGGCAGTAATGGAAGGCTCTTCAGTAGGTCGTTTCTTCCCTGAGCCAGATGGACGTACTTATCGTTACCATCAAGAAGATGCACATATTTTGATGAAAGTGGAAACTCACAACCACCCAACGGCAATTTCTCCATGGCCGGGAGCTGCAACCGGTTCTGGTGGTGAAATTCGTGATGAAGGCGCAACAGGTCGTGGTGCAAAACCAAAAGCAGGTTTAGTCGGCTTCTCCGTTTCCAACTTACGTATTCCGGGTTTTGAACAACCTTGGGAAGAAGATTTTGGCAAGCCAGAGCGTATTGTGACCGCACTCGATATTATGACGGAAGGTCCTTTAGGCGGCGCGGCATTTAACAACGAATTTGGGCGTCCTGCTTTATTAGGTTATTTCCGTACCTATGAAGAGAAAGTCAATAGCCATAATGGTGAAGAATTACGCGGTTACCATAAGCCAATTATGTTAGCAGGCGGTATTGGTAACATCCGTGCAGATCACGTTCAAAAAGGCGAAATTACTGTTGGCGCTAAGCTAATCGTTCTCGGTGGTCCTTCGATGAATATCGGTCTAGGCGGTGGGGCTGCATCATCAATGACATCCGGTCAATCTGCGGCGGATCTTGATTTTGCTTCTGTTCAACGTGACAACGCCGAAATGGAGCGTCGTTGCCAAGAAGTGATCGACAAATGTTGGCAGCTAGGCGATAAAAACCCAATTCTGTTTATCCATGATGTTGGCGCGGGTGGTTTATCCAACGCAATGCCTGAATTGGTGAGCGATGGCGGTCGTGGTGGTCGCTTTGAACTGCGTAAAATTCTGAATGATGAGCCGGGAATGAGCCCATTGGAAGTGTGGTGCAACGAATCCCAAGAGCGCTATGTGATGGCAGTTGCGCCAGAGCAATTAGCCTTATTCACAGAGATTTGTGAGCGCGAACGCGCACCGTTTGCTGTGATCGGTGAAGCAACGGAAGAGCGTCATTTAACCCTTAATGATGAGCACTTTGACAACCAGCCTATCGACATGCCACTGGATGTATTGCTGGGCAAAACGCCAAAAATGCTGCGTGATGTGACGACACTGAAAGCCGAGCCTGAATCACTGGATAGAACCGCTATCGATTTAACGGAAGCTGTTAAGCGTGTTCTGCATTTACCGGCTGTGGCAGAAAAAACCTTCTTAATCACTATCGGTGACCGTACTGTGACGGGTATGGTTGCACGTGACCAAATGGTTGGTCCATGGCAGATCCCAGTCGCTGACTGCGCGGTGACAACCGCAAGTTTGGATAGCTATTATGGTGAATCAATGTCTATTGGCGAAAGAACGCCAGTGGCACTGTTGGATTTTGCCGCTTCTGCGCGTATGGCTGTGGGTGAAGCACTGACTAACTTAGCTTGTTCTTATGTGCAAGACCTTAAGCGCGTGAAGCTGTCTGCTAACTGGATGTCTGCTGCGGGTCACCCAGGGGAAGACGCAGGTCTGTACGAAGCGGTTAAAGCGGTTGGTGAGGAGCTGTGTCCAGCATTAGGTTTAACAATCCCAGTGGGTAAAGACTCAATGTCAATGAAGACTCGTTGGCAGCAAAATGGTGAAGAACGTGAAATGACGTCGCCATTATCATTGATTATCAGTGCATTTGGTCGAGTTGAAGATGTTCGTCTAACGGTTACGCCAGAACTGAAAACTACGGCAGATAACGGCTTGTTATTAATCGACCTTGGTCAAGGTCACAATGCGCTTGGTGGTTCTGCACTGGCACAAGTTTACCGTCAGTTAGGTAATAAAGCGCCAGATGTCCGTGATCCAGCGTTGTTGTTAGGTTTCTTTAATACTATCCAAAAACTGTTATCTGAGCAGAAATTACTGGCTTACCATGACCGCTCTGATGGCGGGCTGTTTGTCACGTTAGTGGAGATGGCATTTGCGGGTCACTGCGGTATTAATGTGGATATCAGTTCATTTGATGAAGACACTTTAGCGGCGTTGTTCAATGAAGAGCTGGGCGCGGTGATCCAAATCCAAGGTGTGGATCGTCAATATGTAGAGCAATGCTTTAACGATGCGGGCTTAGCAGGCTGCGTTCACTATCTTGGTTCTGCAACTCATGACGATGCGGTGATCATCAATAGCCGTGATACGGTCGTTTATAATGGTTCCCGTAGTGCTTTGCGTGAGTGCTGGGCTGAAACTACATGGCAAATGCAGCGCCTGCGTGATAACGAAGAGTGCGCAGACCAAGAGCACGAAGCGAAGAAAGACAATCAAGACCCAGGTCTGAATGTGAAGCTGACTTACGATATCGCAGAGGATATTGCTGCGCCGTATATCGCGTCAGGCGTTCGTCCTAAAGTGGCTGTGCTGCGTGAGCAAGGGGTTAACTCCCACGTTGAAATGGCAGCAGCATGGGATCGCGCAGGTTTTGATGCTATCGACGTCCACATGAGTGACTTACTGGCGGGCAACTTGTCTCTTGAACAGTTCCAAGCGCTAGTGGCATGCGGTGGTTTCTCATACGGTGACGTATTAGGCGCGGGTGAAGGTTGGGCGAAGTCCATTCTGTTCAATAACCGTGTTCGTGATGAGTTTGCCTCCTTCTTCAACCGCCCAGACACTTTATCATTAGGTGTATGTAATGGTTGCCAGATGATGTCTAACTTGCATGACCTGATCCCCGGTGCTGAGTATTGGCCTCGCTTTGTACGTAACCGTTCAGAGCGCTTTGAAGCGCGCTTCAGCTTAGTGGAAATTGCAAACAGCCCATCATTACTGCTGCAAGATATGGCGGGTTCGCGTATGCCGATTGCGGTTTCTCACGGTGAAGGTCAAGTAGAAACTCGTGCACCTGCTCACTTAACTCAGTTAGAAAATAACGCGCTGGTGGCAATGCGTTTTGTGAATAACTACGGTCAAGTGACAGAGCAATACCCAGCGAACCCGAACGGTTCTGTGAATGGGATTACGGCAGTAACATCAATGGATGGTCGCGCGACTATTATGATGCCGCACCCTGAGCGTGTATTCCGTACGGTGAGCAACTCTTGGCACCCAGAAAACTGGGGTGAAGATAGTCCATGGATGCGCATTTTCCGTAATGCACGTAAGCAATTAGGCTGAGATTAAAACACCTGTTTTAATTTAAAGCTAAAAACTAAACACCCTGTAAGTCGCCTGATTTATAGGGTGTTTTTTATGCTTGAAGATTTTTAATAGAAAAATAATCATTATTTTTCTTTGAGTTACAACGACGAGTATTGAATTTTCAACGATGAACTTCCATTATTTTGCTATTCAAAAATAAGCTAATATGGAGTGTTAGATGCTTACGTGTTTTGATATTGCTGATTATTTTTTGTCTTGTTGTGATTCAGAAAGTGGCGAATTAATGTCCAATTTAAAAATCCAAAAATTGGTTTATTACGGGCAGGGATTCTCACTGGCATTGCTCAATGAAGCGTTGTTTAAAGAAAATATTGAAGCGTGGATGTATGGTCCAGTTATCCCTAAATTATATGAAAAATATAAAAAATATGATCAAACGCCATTGCCATTTAGCGGTTTAGATAAACGTAAATTTACTCAGGAGCAGCTGGATTTATTAGCGGAGGTTTACCATGTTTATGGTCAGTTTTCTGCATGGAAGCTGAAGGATATGACCTATCAAGAAGCGCCTTGGCGTGAAACTTACATAGATGGTAAAGAACCCGTCAGTATACCAATTGGTTTAATGAAACAATTTTTTTTGACTCGAATCGTGCATTAATATGTCATGAAAAAGCAGAAGAGCAAATTTAATGGGAAGATCATAAAACCCAGCAATAAATCAGAGGGTAATCTAGGAATACAAAAAAATATTACAGGTTATATTGCTGAAAATAACCCACCTAATTTTTCATTAAGATATTTGCAAAAAGGTTATTGCTTAGATTGCTGTGAGAAAGATGAAAAGGCTGCTTTATCTGATAAGCTATTTAAATTGAGCCAGATAACGTGGGCAGAAATAAAAAGTTTACCTCGGCATGGTTTAGGGTTTGAAAAAATAAGTCGCAGTTGTATTAAATCGAGTATTCCTCCGCATATTACAGATGATGTTGAGCTAATTGCATTTAGGTTTTGTGCAAAAAAGCCAATGGTAGGTTATAGGAAAGATTCAACCTTTTATCTTATTTGGTTGGATAGGACGTTTAAATTGTATAACCATACTTAATTGTACACTTAACTATGAATGAAAAGACAAATAAAAACCGCCCAATAGGGCGGCTGAAATAACAAGTCTAAAACAGAAAACCTTTATTCTAAAATAAACATCCCGTATGGGTGGATTTGCAAATAAAGATCTTCACCCACAGACGGTTGCAATTGAGTTGCGTTGATCTGCAATAGCATCGATTGACCATGCCAATCTACCGTGACTTCATATTGCGGGCCCATATATGCCACATGAGTGATGGTACAGCGTTGGCTATCTTCACCTTGCTTGCTTAATGTGATGGCTTCTGGGCGAACACCGACAGTGACTTGGGTTTTATCTGTCATAAACTGCGCAGGGCGTGGTAAACGATAATTAAAGATATCCACGGAATCGCTGCTGAGTGTGGCTGGGAAAATGTTCGCATCACCCATAAAGCTCGCCATAAATTTGGAAGCAGGCTGGCGGTATAGCTCTTGCGGTGAACCTAACTGCATTATTTTACCTTTGTTCATTACCAGAACCATATCCGAAACCGCAAAAGCTTCGCTCTGGTCGTGGGTCACGTACAGTGAGGTAATATTAAATTGCTGTTGCAGTTCACGGATTTTTTCACGCATGCTGCGGCGTAAGTTAGCATCCAAGTTACTTAGCGGCTCATCAAATAACAGCACTTTCGGTTTTAAAATCAGAGCACGTGCCAGTGCCACTCGCTGCTGCTGCCCACCGGAAATTTGGTCAACGAAACGGTCTGCAAAGCCCGCTAAGTCTACCAGCTCTAATGCTTCTTCTACGCGCTGTTTGATTTCAGCCTTTGGTAAGCCAAGCATTTTCAAACCATAGCCTACGTTATCCCCTAACGACATATGCGGGAAGAGGGCATAGGATTGGAAAACCATACAAATATCGCGCTGTTGAATAGAGCGGTCGGTGACATCTTCGCCATCGATAAACATGCGTCCTTCCGTTGGTTTTTCTAAACCGGCGACTAAACGCAGCACGGTGGTTTTACCACAGCCAGACGGCCCTAATAGGGTGACCATGCTTCCTTGTGGGATGGAAAGACTTAAATCGTCAATGACCGTATTGTCGCCAAAGCGCTTAGTTATATTTTTTAATTCAACGAAACTTTTCTGTGTCATGTCAGTGACTCCATGATTACTGTGCATTTTTGGCTTTGGAACGTGAAACACGGGCTTCGCCAATTAAATAGTCAAATAAGAAGATAATCGCGAGCATGACCACGATCAGAATAGAGCCGTAAGCAATTGCCACACCGTATTCACCATCTTCAACGCGGTTCAAAATATACGCCGTCGCAACGCGGGTGTCTGGTGTTACCAAGAACACAATGGCGCTCACGGTGGTGATAGCACGGACAAAGCTATAGATCAGTGCCGACAAAATCGCTGGGCGTAATAATGGCAGTAAGATGTGGAAAATTGTCCTCATTGAACCTGCACGTAAGCTGAGGGAAGCCTCATCTAGCGACTTGTCAATTTGGCCTAATCCCGCGATACCTGCGCGAATACCCACAGGCACGTTACGCATGGTCATGGAGATAATCACAATTGCCGCCGTCCCTGTTAAATAGAACGGTGTATCGTTAAAGGCGAGGATGTAAGAAACCCCAGCCACAGTACCCGGTACGGCAAAGCACAACATGGTGGTAAATTCGATGGTTTTCTTACCACGGAAATCTTGGCGAACCACAATATACGCGATAAGCAGACCCAAAATCGCGGTGATTGGTGCAGCGATACCCGCATATAACAAGGTATCTAACAGTGACGGCCATGCGCCATCATTCATGCCTTGACCAAACAGTTTGATAAAGTTGTCCAGTGTTAAGGTGTAGTCCACACCCCAGTTCACAGTGAAGCTTCCGTAGAAGATGCTGCCGTACAGTAAGACGTTAAACGCTACCCAAATACCCAGAATTGTTGTCACTGTTGCGACAAGAGAAACTGGCAGCGGTTGCACATCGCCACGATAAGATTTACCGGAAACGGTGACGTAAGAGCGTTTACCAATCCACATGTATTGCACACAGAACACCAGCAATGAGAAGACAAGTAAGGAAGCACCTAACGTACTGGCCGCTTGGTAATCCAGTTGGGAACCTGTGATATAGAAATAGATTTGCGTCGCCAGAACGTCGAAGTTACCCCCTAATACTAATGGGTTACTGAAGTCGGCAAGGGATTGCACAATCACGATTAAGAAGGCGTTCGCCAGTGCAGGTTTCAACAGTGGCATAAACACGTTGAAGAATGTCTGGTAGCGGTTAGCACGTAAGGTGTATGACGCTTCTTCCAGTGATGGATGGATAGTTTTAATCGCACCATCAAGGATCATAAAGGACATCGGCGTGAACGCGAGAACCTGCGCTAGCCAAATCCCAGTAAAGCCGTACAACCAGTTAGTATTTTCTAGCCCCATATAGGTCGCTAAAAACTCAGTAATATAGCCTGAGCGACCCATCATTAAGGTGACGCCTAAACCGACAACAAACGGCGGGGTCACAATCGGTAAAATCGAGAATACGCGACCAATAATCGCAGAACGCTTAGCAATTCGGGTGGTATAAATCGCGAGGATCAGACCAAAGAAGGTACAGCCAACACCCACGGCTAGCGAGAGGAATATGGAGTTGATGATGACCTGAACAATATGCGACTGGGTTAAAATAGCCACAAATGCAAATGGTGCAAAATCTCCGTTCCCATCAGTAAACATCGGAATAAAAATTGCCACACTGGGAAATACGATAAACAGCGCAATCAGTGCGACAACGGTGATCAGGGAGCCAATCACAAATTGGTCGCCACCCAGCCACTCTAAGCGAGTGAGGGCATGGGTCATTATCATACCCAATGCAATAAACAGCGTAATGGCGGAGTAGCCTAATCCTGTGCCTACCAAATAGGCACTAATAATGACGACAACGGCGGTAATTGCAGCCACGGCGATGTCGATATAGTGACGCGTTTTTTGGTTGCGATCAGCGGCAGTGATGGGTCTTAACAGTAAAATAGAAGGCAATAAATACCATAGCCAACTAATATTGACACTGCTCCAGCCATACGCAGCTAAGATCTCATCTTGGGTTGAGTCGAATAAGCCGTAGTCGAGGCTCCATGAGGGTAGCAGAGCGAAGCCCAGCCACGCTATCAGAATCCAAAGGAAGATACTGTCCTTTTTCTTCGAGGCTGTGAGGGTTAAGGTCTGAGGCATTGTTTTTCCCCTAAGCTTATGATTATTGAGTTAATTAATCACTGATTTAATATTATGATTTATAAAGAAAATAATTATAAACTTAATTAATATTATCGTTCTAATGAGTGAGCCAAGCTGGAGCCGTCTGCGTGGCGCAGACACTCTTTGATTTGGCATCATTTTTTATAGTAAGTAGCTAATACACTAAATCGCGAAGCTCGCGAGTCTTACGTGAGCAAATCAGGTAAAGTGCGGCGATGGGCGCCGCACTCAACATCTTATTTACTCATTTTAACTTCAGTAACCCACTTGTTGATTAGATTCTTACGGACTTCAGCATCGCCGTATTTATCCATATCGTAGTTGATTAAGTTTAAGTCTTTGAGTTTCAGAGACAGTGGAGAAGACTCTGCAGTGGTGTTAGTCAGGATTTGGTAAGATTGACCTTGTTTCCAGCTCAGTTCTTGGGCTTCTTTAGACAGAACGAAATCCACGAACAATTTTGCGTTGTCCATGTTACGTGCGTTTTTCAGAATACTGATCCCGCCGATTTCATAGCCTGTACCTTCACATGGCGCGATTAACTCTAATGGCGCACCATTTTCAACTTCTAAAGAGTAGTCATGCAGGAAGCCGATGCCGATAGCAGATTCGCCGCGAGCCGCGTTACGTGCTGGGGCAATACCTGATTTGGTATATTGGGAGATGTTCGCGTTCAGTTTTTTCAGGTAATCAAAGGCTTGCTCGTTGCCCCACAGTTGGTCAAAAGTCGCCAATGCAGTGTAGGCAGTCCCTGAACTTTGTGGATCCGCGATTTGAATTTCGCCTTTATATTCAGGCTTAGTCAGGTCTTTCCAGCAAGTAGGAACTGGTAACCCTTTCTCTTTTAAGCGATCTTTATTCACACCAAAACCTAAGATGCCGATGTAAACCGCAGAAGAGTAGTTACCTTTACGTTTAGCTGGATCTTGGAATTGCGGCATGATTTGAGACAGGTTAGGGGATTTGTACGGCTCAAGCAGATCCATTTCACCCGCTTGTGAATGTGGATCTAAGGTTCCGCCATACCAGACGTCTGCTTGTGGGTTACGTTTTTCAGCTTCGATTTTCGCTAACGTACTGCCGGAACCGTTGCGAACAAACGTGGTTTTAACGTCGTATTTCTTAGCGAATGCTTGCGTTTCCGCTTCGCACATTGCGTTGGTCGCACTACAGTAAACCACTAAACGACCCGCTGCGTTTGCAGTGGTTGTAATAGCGGCAAGGGATAAACCTGCTGCAACGAGTGTAGAGAGAGTCTTAAGTTTCATTGTCAGTCCTTTATTCACGTTTTCGGATTAACTATTATTATGTGTCGGTGAAACTGCACCGGCTAAATGCTCTCTTTTGCTGACATTGGCAATCAAAAGAGGCATCAGTAGTAGCCCCATCAAAGCGGCTGCACTGGCGAGTAAGGTAAACATCCCTGACCAACCATAATTGGCAATCACTTGAGAGAGCGGCCATCCTGCGATTGCCGCCCCTAGATAAGCGTACAATCCAAGATAACCTGTTACCGTTCCAGCTGCCTTTTTATGACAATATTCTGTAGCAGCTAGACCGACTAACATTTGTGGTCCAAATACAAAGAAACCGTTGGCTAAGAAGCATGCAGCTAATAGCCCGTAGTGATGAATTGGTATTAACCATAAGGCATTCACAGAAATGAATAGACCTAAGGAAAACAGCAAAATCATCGGTGCGCGTTGCCCTCGAAACAGGAGGTCGGAACCCCAACCCGCGCACAGTGCGCCCAATAAACCACCTAATTCAAACAGTGCTAACGTGGCATTGGCACTTAATAAATTGCTTCCGTGTGTTTCGGTTAGCCATAAATTTCCCCAATCGTTTATCCCAATACGGATGAGATAAACCAAAATGTAGGTGAAACCGAGCAGCCAAATCATTGGGTTAAACACAATGGTTTGTTTTAAAATCACCCACATGGATTGTGGGGGAGAAAGCTGCTCTTGGCGTAACTCTAATGCATCATGTCGCCACTGTCCTACCGTGGGTAAATGTTCTTCTTTGGGCGTACCTCGGAGCTGGCGGCATAGCCATAATCCTAAAATAACCCCAATAATTCCCGGTACGATCAGCGCCATTTGCCAACTGTAATGGGTCGCCAGCAGTGCCGCTAACAGCGGTAGCACCATTCCCCCAAGATTGATGGAGATATTCCACAATCCCCACCAAAAGCCCCGCTCGTTACGTGAGTACCAATGAGTGAGAATACGCGCACAGGGTGGCCAACCCCAGCCTTGGAAAAATCCGTTTAACGTCCAAACGACTAACAGCGCAGGGAACGATAAGCAGTAGGCAAAAATGATATTGAGGATCCCTGTCATGATGAGGCCAACACCCATAAACCAACGGTAGCCTGTAATGTCATGGAAAATACCGGATATAAACTTGGATAGACCATACGCAAGGTAAAATGCTGAGGCGATCCAACCAATATCACTTTTGTCTAAAAACAGTTCCGTCTGCATAACGGGCATCACAAAATTAACGCTTTTACGGGTAAGGTAAAAAGCGGCATAACCGATGATCATGGAAAACATCAGGCGGCGACGCCAGAAACGGTAATTGCTATCCAGATCCAGTTTGCTTGTACCCGTCATAATTGTGTTTCTCCCGTTTGGCAGAATGTAATGAAGTTTTTAAATAAAAGGATGAGATAAGGTATTAGGAGGCTAAGAATAATTCCTAGTTTTTCACTATTTCATTTCAAAATGTGGGCAAGTTAACAATTATTTTGGTACCACTTTGCGTTGTTAGCGTCCAGTCACCACCTAAGGCCCTGACTCGTTCCTCAATTCCGCGTAAACCAAAGCCTGATGTGCGTTTGCTAAAAGGAATGCCTACACCGTTGTCATCCACAATTAGCTGTATCGAGTCACCTTGCTGATTGAGTGAGATGTGGATTTTTGTGGCTTTGGCGTGCTTGCTGATATTGTTCAGTAGCTCTTGAACTAAACGGTAAAGGGTGAATAACACCGTTTCATTGGCTGGGGTTTCAGTTAATCCGTAATGGAAGTCACATTGAATATTGTTTTCTTTAAATGCAAATTCACCGATTAGATGGGTGAGTGCGTTTTCAAGGGACATTTCATCGAGTACAGGCGGACGTAATTGGCGCAATAGATGGCGGGTGGCTTGGTGGATCTGTAGTGCTAGCTCATTAATTTGGCTGGCAGCGTTATAGCTTAAATCGTTAGTCGCCGTTTTCTTCACCAGCATAGATTGGATTTGGATCGCGGTAATGTTTTGTCCAATCTCATCATGAAGTTCACGGGCGATATCTTTCTTCACATCTTCTTCGGTGTGCACGAGTTGGCGCATCAGGTCTCGACGGGCATGAAGTTCTTCTTCTAATCGCTGGCGGTAGCGTTGTAAATTACTTGAGAGTTGCTTCTGGCGGCTGATAGCAATACCTAACCCGATACCAATCAAGGCTTGAGAGCTTAAAAACAGTTGTAGTTCTTGGAGATCATCAAAAGCCCCGTGGAACTGTCTTGCAAAGGTGATGATTAAGCTTCCCAGTAATGCGGATAACACACCGCCTTGCCAGCCATAACGGTATGCCATAAAAATATTGGGAATAAAAACTAATAAAACAATCAGTTGCTCAATTTCTGGGGCAAAGAAAATTTGGGCACTTAAACCAACAAGGCAGAAAAGAAAACACCAAATAATCAATGAAGTACGTAATTGCTTATCCGTGGTTCCATAGTCAAGCAGCATATGATAGTGCTGTTCGTGCAAGTATTCATAGATAAGATAAACAAAGGGGGAGAGGAGAATTCCACCCGTAAATGTCGTTAAGAATAATTGGCTAATGGAATATTGAGACAAAAGCCCAAATAGCAAGGCATTGAGTATGCTATTGGCGGCCACACCAGCCAGTAACAAAATAAGCCGTTGCCAATAAAGGGTATATCGCCACCAAATATTTTGGATAACCATCGCAACCAGCAGGCTCAATATTGGGGATAACAGCAAAATAGGTTGAGTGAGTAATTGCTCTTGTGCAAGCCAGTAGGTCAGTAGCCCTTCAGCGAGTAAAACCGTTGGCCAGTAGCGTCGCCATAATAGGATCATCAAGGTGAGGCGTAAGGCTTGCGGTAGAAATAGGGTGGCTTGAAAGCTATTTTGGCTAAGATAAAAGCCGATGATCCATAACCCCACCCAAATCAGTGAGTAGGTAAATAATAGGAAGAGAGACTGTAATCCTAAACGAGCCGCTTTGTTCATTACTATTTACCTTGCTGGGACGTTACCTTGCTGTAACGGAAATCGGTCTATCGAGAAATGATGTTGTGTTCTAAGGCGTAGTGCACTAAATCAATGGTGCTTTCGCATTGCAATTTCCCGAGGACATTCGCGCGATGTACATGCACCGTTTTATGGCTGAGGTTTAATTGTTCGGCTATGACTTTCACACTGAGACCTGCCACCAGTAAATCAAAGACTTCGCGCTCACGGTTAGTGAGCTCTTGAACACCTTGTTTTTGCTGCGGTGTTTGGCGCAAGGCTCGCATTGCATCAGCACACAGGTAGCACCCACCTTGGTGAACAGAGCGTACCGCCTGGACTAATTCTTCAGGTCCGCAGCATTTGGTGAGATAGGCACTGGCGCCAGCATCAAGTGCACTTTGCACGAAAGCAGGGGTGTCATAGATGCTTAAAATAATGGTACGAAACTCGGGCTTTTTTTTACGTAAACGGGTTAGCAGTTGTAAACCGCTCTCATCTGGCATTGATATATCCATAATCGCCACGTCAATATCGAGGCTAATTAGGTGCGGCCATGCTTCTTGCGCACTCGCATATTGTCCCACAATACTAATGTCAGGTTCTAACGTCAGTAATTGGGCAAAACCGGAGCGAACAACAATATGGTCATCAATAAGGGCTATTTTTATCATTGTAATGTTAAGAGTAAGTAGGAGACCATTTGCCAGTCTTATATCAATATAGGGATGGATAAGCTAGCGGAATAACATAAAATTCTGACGTACATCAGAAATGAAACGCGCAGGATCATAGCGATAATAAATAGGATGGCAATATTTTATTTGGGGATGAAGTGAGTTTGCCATCAAATAAAATAGGTTTTGGTGAATGACTATACACTCGCTGCTAAAATACCGTGAAAGCGAGTGCGAGAATATTATTAGATTATTTGGGCTTCAAGAATCGATAAATCACAGTCAGTTTTAATAAAGTTGGTGACTTTTAAGCCTGCTTGATGCAACAGCAGCTCAAAATCTTCTTTAGAACGTTCATCAGCACCCACGTTGATGTTGGTGCATAAAAGTCCCACTAATTTTCCAACATTAAGGTGATTACTGTGTGGGAAATGGTAATCAATCAATAGGATCTTTGATTCATCCTTCATGGAGCTACGAATGACGTTGAATATTTTTACTAGTTGTTGGTCGCTCCAGTCATGGGCTACCGTTTTTAAAATATAAAAATCCGCAGTAGGGACTTTCTCAAAGAAAGAACCACTTTCAATAGTCCAGCGGTTATCCTCGTTTAAATCATGAAGAATGTGTTTATCCGTCACGGCTTTTAGGTCAAAGAGGATACCTTGAGTATTCGGATTATTTTTTAATATTTCAGCAAGTAAGCCACCCGTTCCACCACCAATATCGGCAATCACGCTGTTTTCAGGGAATGAAAGTTGGGTGATGATAAATGGGATTTCAATGCGTGAGAGTGATGCCATGCCATCATGGAAACTATCAGCGGTATTTGCCTCATTTTCCCAGTAATCAAAAAAGGAGCTACCGAAGATATGTTCAAAAACAGGTTCTCCCCGCGCCATCGCTGAAAAATGCAATGAAGGGAGCCAAAATGTTTGGTCAGTGAGCATTAAGACGGCACTTCGCATTGAGTAAGGGTGTTCAGCTAACAGAAATTCAGCATCTGAATTCAATGCAAATTGGCAATCATCAATAGCAGAAAAAACATTTTGCGTGGCGAGTAGACGTAGAATTTGGTGGATTATCGTGGCATTAGCATCAACTTTTTGTGCAATTTGCTCTGCGGTTTGAGGACCACTTTGCAGATGTTCAGCCAATTCTAACTTCACTGCCGCACGTAGGGCTGCTTGAAAAATAAAACCAACGGATTTGTGAATTAATCGAACGCCAGGTTCCAGATGAGAAAAAACATAGGATGACGACAAGCTCATAGAGTCTCCGTATATGAATGAATAGGGTATTTTTATTAGGAACTTGAAGTATCGTAGGGAAGGGAAAAACCATCAAAACTATAAATTAACTATACCAATATAAAAAACAATAAGATCACGAGGTTACACTAATTTTTATTGTTATCTGGATGTAGCTTAACCTAAATGTCTAATATTGGCGACAAACATGGATCTTTAGTGTCTCTAAAAGGAGACATTTATCTTATTGATAAATAAAGCATTTAAAAACGAGAGGATTCACTGTCTTAAATTGGAGACAGATTTGTGTTGGGTAAGTGGCGTTTTTCTGTATTCAGATCAATTCAGAAATGATGTAAATGAGTAAGAAGATAAATTTTGATAAAAATCAATGATATAAAAATCTCATTGAAAAGTTGGCACGGGTTGTGCATAATATTTGTCAGTTGCTCATTCAATTGCTTATGTAGGTCCAAGCTTGGGGAAACCTAGCAAATGGGAACATACCACATAAAACCCGAATGATGCCAAAGTAAGGTGCCTACCGTCCGATATCATCGATATTCGCTTTCGAGCTTTATCAAACACAGGGCGACACGTGGAGTGAGGCACCACCTATATGATTATCTTTAATGAAAGACATAATCATATGCAAAAAATCGACATTCAAGCGTAATGCCGAGTATCGCTGGCGGAGGTGAGAAGCAATTCTTCCCTCCGCCTTCCCATTTCTGGGGTATCAACATTCCTTTCTATGAGTTTATCCTTTCTATCAAGTTTATCCTTTTTATCGAATTAATCCTTCCGTTCTATTGTGGTGTTTTTATCTGAAATCATTCATGTTTCAGTCACTTTTTTGGCATGTTCATTGCTATCTATTTGTTTATTGGTTTCTCTATCATCAATGTAAACAGCACTTTTCGCATTAACTGGAGTTCTGCTACCATTGAATTACATATAAATAGGTAAGAGATGAATGCGTTGAGTAAATTGCGTCTTTTTCCGCGCTCATTGCGGCAGTTAGTGGTCATGGCTTTTTGGTTAGTCCTTTTACCATTATTGGTATTGGCTTATCAGGCTTATCAAAGTCTAGAACAATTGAGTAATCAGGCTGCGGATATCAATAAAACTACGCTGCTTGATGCTCGGCGCAGTGAAGCGATGAGTAGCCTCGCGCTGGAAATGGAGCGCAGCTATCGCCAGTATTGTGTATTGCAAGATAAAGCCTTACAGACGCAGTATGAAAAGCAGTTTGCTGATTATGAACAGATGCTGGAACGCCAAAAAACTATTTTGCCAGAGACACCTGAAGTGCTAGGGCTCTTTACTGGCCTGCAAAAGCTGAAAGCGATTAGTTGTGAAAATAATGAGCCGATGGAAGCCACGACTAAAGTGTTAGAGCAATTCTCAGCGCAAAATACGGCTGTCGTTCAGCAAACTCGAGAGGTTATTTTTAGCCGCGGTGAACAGCTTCAAAAAGCCATTGCGAATAAAGGACAATTATTTGGTTGGCAAACACTGATCCTCTTCTTGCTAAGCGCACTGTTGGTGACCTTATTTACTCGTATGATTATCGGCCCGGTTAAAATCATTGAACGTATGATTAACCGTTTAGGAACGGGACTGACTCTGGAAAATGATACTGACCGTTTTAAAGGCCCAAGAGAATTGCGGATCATTGCTCAGAGAATTATTTGGTTAAGTGAACGGTTGGCTTGGTTAGAATCCCAGCGCCATGAGTTTTTGCGTCATATTTCCCATGAGCTGAAAACACCATTAGCCAGTATGCGAGAAGGAACAGAATTATTGGCAGATGAGGTTGCAGGTCCGTTAACTAGCTCACAAAAAGAGGTGGTTGATATTCTTGACCAGAGCAGTAAGCATCTTCAGCAACTTATTGAACAGCTTCTTGACTATAATCGGAAATTAGTCGATGAGCCGCCCGTTGCCCAGCAAGTTGATTTGAAAAAGCTTATTGAAGATATTGTTAATGCACATAATTTACCCGCAAGAGCGAAAGGTATTATCACCGATGTCCGCTTAAAAGTGGAAAGTTGTCTTGCAGAACCGACCTTACTCGGAAGGGTTATTGATAATATCTACTCCAATGCGGTGCACTATGGTGGCGAATCAGGTAATATTTGGATCTCAAGCCGCAGGACAGGGAATAAGTTACTCATTGAGGTTGCCAATACGGGCACGCCTATCCCTGAGTCTGAGCAAAATATGATTTTTGAACCTTTCTATCAAGGCAGCCTCCAAAGAAAAGGTGCCGTCAAAGGAAGTGGGTTAGGGCTTAGCATCGCGCAAGATTGTATTAAGCAGATGGGTGGTGAATTATCATTAGTGCCACATAAATCCGCGGATGTTTGCTTCCGAATTGAATTGCCTTTAACCGCAGAGAACGAATAATAATGCAAAACAGGTCTACAGATTTCTTGGCGGTATTGTGTAATGCAGTACTGTCGAAGACAAAAACAATCTCCATTCGCCGTGGGACAAGCGTTAAGTCTTCCCGCGTAGGCACTCCTTTGGGAATGATTTTATTCTCGCTCATTTTAACGGGGTGTGTGGCGAAGAACGGTCAATCACCATTAGAAACTCTCGCTAAAGTCGTTATTCCAGAAGTGAAAACCACGGATTACCGTTACGCTTCTTGCGAATCAATTTGGGAAAATCAAGAACCTATCTCACAGGAAAATGCCCTCTATTGGTTACGTATGATGGGCTGTGTGGATAGAATGGATGCTGACAAAGCACGTGCCGAAGCGAAAAAGATTGAAGTGAATGATTGGTCTACTTCATTTACCAAAAATATTCTCTTAGGCTCAGCGGAGCCGACAATCGCTGAGCGTCGCCAAATGCTTGATAGCATCAACACCTATAGTTTGAGCTTCCCAACACCAATTCGCCCATTATTGCAATTGTGGCGCGAGCAGCAGGTTCAAGTGATTAACCTTGCAGATGCGAATGCCCGTTATAAACGTATGCAGCAGGAGATGGATGCAAAGCTTGACCGTCTAAAAGAAGATAATGCCAAGCTGCGTTTTGAGCTTAATAATACTTCCCGCAAGTTAGAGAACTTAACGGATATCGAACGCCAGCTCTCTTCTCGCAAGAAAAATGCGAATGAAGTTGAAAAAGAAGATGAAGCCGCTGTTGCTGCGCCAGCAGAAACGAAGCCAGCCCCAGCCGAACAAAATTCCTCGGAGAATAAAGCACAATGACCGGCCGTAAGTCAGCTAACTTACTTTTGGTGGATGATGATCCTAGCCTGCTAAAATTGCTTGGTATGCGTTTGAGCAGTGAAGGTTTTAAAGTCTCAACAGCGGAGAGTGGGCCTGAAGCACTAAAATTACTCCAGAAAGAAAAAATCGACCTCGTTATTAGCGATTTACGCATGGATGAAATGGACGGTATGGCGCTGTTTGATGAAGTGCAAAAAGCCCATCCGAATCTTCCGGTGATTATTTTAACGGCTCATGGTTCGATCCCTGATGCGGTTGCGGCAACGCAGCGCGGGGTGTTTAGTTTCTTAACCAAACCCGTTGATAAAGACGCGCTTTATAAAGCCATTGATGAGGCATTAGCATTATCTTCTACACCGATGAGTGATGAAGAGTGGAGCGCTGGCATTGTCACGCGTAGCCCGCTCATGATCCGCTTGCTTGAGCAGGCGCATATGGTGGCGCAATCGGATGTGAGTGTGCTGATTAATGGGCAAAGTGGTACGGGTAAAGAAGTATTAGCGCAAGCAATCCACAAAGTGAGCCCACGTGCTCATAAACCGTTTATCGCGATTAACTGTGGCGCATTACCTGAACAATTGCTGGAGTCTGAACTGTTTGGACATGCTAAAGGCGCGTTTACAGGTGCAGTCAGTAGTCGTGAAGGGCTGTTTTTTGCTGCCAGCGGTGGGACGCTCTTTTTAGACGAAATTGGTGATATGCCGATGCCGCTGCAAGTCAAACTGCTGCGTGTTCTGCAAGAACGTAAGGTTCGCCCGCTAGGAAGTAATCGCGATTTAGATATTGATGTACGCATTATTTCTGCGACCCATCGTAACTTACCGAAAGCGATGGAAAAAAACGAGTTCCGTGAAGATCTCTATTATCGTTTGAATGTGGTGAACTTGCGGATCCCTGCGTTGAATGAACGCTCGGAAGATATTCCGTTATTAGCGAATCATTTATTACGTGAAGCTGCGAGCCGCCATAAACCCTTTGTGCGCAGTTTTTCGAGCGATGCGATGAAGTGCTTGATGACTGCAAGTTGGCCCGGAAACGTGCGCCAGTTAGTGAACGTGATTGAGCAGTGTGTCGCATTGACGACATCTCCAGTGATCAGCGAAGCCCTCGTTAGCCAAGCCCTGGAAGGCGAAAATACGGCGCTACCGACCTTTGTGGAAGCGCGTAACCAATTCGAATTAAATTATCTGCGTAAATTATTGCAGATGACCAAAGGCAACGTGACCCAAGCTGCACGCATGGCGGGACGCAACCGTACTGAGTTTTATAAATTACTTGGGCGTCACGATTTAGAAGCGAATGATTTTAAAGAATAAAACCTTTATAGCCTAAAGGATTAAGGGAGAACAAACACGTTATGAGCCGTAAGCTTAATATCTCACTGGCACAACTTAACTGGCTGGTTGGCGACATCGAAGGCAACTGTGATCGTATGTTGCAAACTGTTGAAGAACAGGCTGAAAATACTGATATTGTCATGTTTTCTGAGTTGGCTCTAACAGGGTACTCCCCTGAAGATTTACTCTTCCGCCACGATTTTGAAGAGCGTTGCACCGCACAATTAAAACGTTTACAACAAGCTAGCGGTCAATGCGGGATCATCGTGGGTCACCCGTGGTACGAAGATAATGAAATTTATAACGCATTATCATTTTTCTACCAAGGAAAGCTATTAGCCCGTTACTTTAAGCAAGAGCTGCCTAATTATGGTGTTTTTGATGAGCCTCGTTATTTCACTGCAGCAGAAAAAACCTGCGTGGTGGAATTCAAAGGCTATCAGCTCGGTTTACTGATTTGCGAAGATATTTGGTATGACGAACCGATTGATGCGGTGAAAGGGGCGGGGGCTGAGTTGGTTCTCACCATTAATGCTTCACCGTATGATTTAAACAAAGAGCACATTCGCAGTGATCTGCTGGTGGAACATGCTCAGCGTACCGGTTTGCCGATTGTCTATCTGAACCAAGTGGGCGGACAAGACGAACTCGTATTTGATGGCGGCTCGAAAGTGCTGGCAAACAAAGGCAAGCAAGTCTACCAAATGGCTGAATTTGCAGAGCAAGTGGCGACAGTCACCTTTGAAGATGCGAAATTAGTGACTGAGCAGCCGAAGCAGCCTGAAGTGTCGCAAATTGCTCAGGTGTATCAAGCATTAGTCTTAGCAACCCGCGATTACATCAACAAAAATGGCTTTAATGGGGCGATTTTAGGGTTATCCGGTGGGATTGATTCAGGATTAACTGTGGCGATTGCGGCGGATGCTATCGGTAAAGATCGCGTTCAAGCCGTTATGATGCCGTTCCGTTACACCTCTGAAATGAGCATCCATGATGCTAAAGAGCAAGCGGAATTACTGGGTGTTGAGTTTGATATCGTCTCCATCGAACCGATGTTTGATGCCTTTATGACGCAATTGCAGCCGATGTTTGAAGGTACTCAACCGGATACCACGGAAGAAAACTTACAAGCCCGTTGCCGCGCCGTGATCTTAATGGCGATGTCCAATAAGCGTCGCCGTTTAGTATTGACGACCAGTAATAAAAGCGAATCCGCAGTTGGGTATTCAACCTTGTATGGTGATATGGCGGGGGGCTTCGATGTCCTTAAAGATGTGCCAAAAACGCTGGTCTTTGAACTGGCTAAATATCGTAATACAATATCGCCAGCAATTCCGCAGCGCGTGATTGATAGACCACCTTCAGCGGAACTGGCTCCAGGGCAATTAGACCAAGATAGTTTACCGCCTTATGATGTGTTAGATGCCATCTTAGACGGTTATGTAGAAAAAGATTTATCTGTGGCTGACCTTATCAAGCTCGGATTTGATAGAGAAATTGTTCGCAAAGTTGTGCGTCTTGTCGATATTAACGAATATAAGCGCCGTCAGGCTCCTGTTGGACCGCGGATCACAATGCGTAATTTCGGTAAAGATCGTCGTTATCCGATTACCTCAGGTTTTGGCCGTAAAAACTGGTCATAACAGGAACTGAAAATGAAAAAAATTGATGCAATTATAAAGCCATTCAAACTTGATGATGTGCGCGAAGCGTTAGCCGAAGTGGGGATCACGGGTATGACGGTGACTGAAGTGAAAGGCTTTGGTCGCCAAAAAGGTCACACTGAACTGTATCGTGGCGCGGAATATATGGTGGATTTTTTACCAAAGGTAAAAATTGAAATCGTTGTGCCGGATGATATTGTTGAAAGCTGTGTAGAAACTATTATGCAAACGGCGCAAACCGGCAAAATCGGTGATGGAAAAATCTTTGTGTATGATGTCGCTCGCGTAATTCGTATTCGTACGGGTGAGCAGGATGAAGAAGCGATTTAACTAGAATGAAAAATGCGGTAACGGGATAAATATATCCTACATGGGATGATAATATATTTATATGCGAGTCCGTTACCGCAAAAATTAAAAATAATTTAAAACTAAAGCTTTAAAAACAATCCACTATAATGAATAACCGCGGTTAATTTAACGGTAATACTTTATGAGGGCCAAAACACTCATAATGAATATTATCGGCAGTAACACCCATTTCAATTAGCTGTTTTCCAACATGCTGCATAAAGCCAACTGGTCCACAGAAATAGAATTGCATATTTGGCTGAAGCATTTTCTCTTTAACTTGCGTTAAATCCAGTAATCCACGGTATTGGTAATCTTCACCCAGTTGATCTTGTGGCGAAGGTTGATTAAACCAGACTGCTGAATGACCTTGGGTATGTTGTGATATCAACTGGCTAACTTCTTGATTAAAAGCGTGTACATCCCCATTTTCAGCAGCATGTAGCCAATTCACAGGTGCTTGATGTTGGTGCGTGGTGAGGTGGTTAAGCATGCTAAGCATTGGTGTTAAGCCGACGCCAGCAGAAATTAAAGTCACTGGTGTTTTCGGTTCGACATCAAGGTAAAAATCACCGCATGGTGGCGCTAAACGAACAATATCGCCTTCATTGAGATTTTGATGTAAGAAGCCAGAAACGGTGCCTTGCTCTTCACGTTTCACCGCAATACGGTAGGTTTTCCCATTTGGCGCAGTAGTGAGTGAATACTGGCGAATTTCTTGATTTTCAAAACTATTTTCATTCAGGTACACAGTAATATATTGCCCTGGACGATAATCCGCCACCGCTTTACCATCTACCGGAGTGAGTTCAAAACTGGTGATAACAGCACTTTGAGGTTGTTTTTTAGTGATTTTGAATTCACGTAAACCTTCCCATCCGCCGGACTTTTCCGCGTTTTCACGGTAAATCGTGCTTTCACGGTTAATGAAAATGTCCGCCAACACGCCATAAGCTCTTCCCCAAGCATCCAACACTTCTTGACCCGGGCTCAGTAGCTCATCAATCGCAGCGAGAAGGTTTTCCCCGACAATCGGGTAGTGCTCAGGTTTGATATTTAAACTGGCATGTTTCTGGGCAATTTTCTCCACTGCGCCAATTAACGCTTCGGGGGTTTCAATATGGACTGCATAAGCGCAAATGGCGTTGAATAGGGCTTCACGCTGATCGCCATTCGTTTGATTTCTCATATTGAAAATATCTTTCAGCTCAGGATGTTGTTTAAACATTCTGTCATAAAAGTGAGCGGTTAATTTAGGGCCAGTTGCTGCGATGGCAGGGATGGTGGATTTAATTGTGGCGATAGTTTGTTGGTCAAGCATACAGGTACTCCTGAATTATTTTCATAATATTATGAATTTATAAACATGTATTTTGTATGCAACTTATAATATTTAGCGGGAGATGTAAATAATTAACGCATCAAAAAGTGGGGGAATTCACCGCAAAATTAGAGGTGGCTAGCAAAGTTAGATATTCGTCTCGGTATTATTAAAATGTGCGCTATTATATTTTGTGTTGTTTAAAGGTATCTGAAAGCAAAAAAATTAATGCAATCGTTTGCGTATATTTTTTCGTAGGGGCTATCTCAACGACGAAAAAGAGTTTACACTGTCAGTCATTAAGTTGAATTGATTGTTACCTTATTGAATTGCTGAGGCAGGAGAAGCGAATGTTAAAGCGTGAAATGAATATTGCAGATTACGACCCACAACTGTGGGAAGCAATGGAAAAAGAAGTACAACGTCAAGAAGAACACATTGAATTAATTGCTTCTGAAAACTATACCAGCCCACGAGTTATGCAGGCTCAAGGCTCTCAGCTGACCAATAAGTATGCGGAAGGTTATCCAACTAAACGTTATTATGGTGGTTGTGAATTCGTTGATGTGGTTGAGCAATTAGCTATCGACCGCGCGAAAGCGTTATTTGGTGCTGACTACGCAAACGTACAGCCACACTCTGGTTCACAAGCTAATGCTGCGGTCTATATGGCGCTGCTGCAACCAGGTGACACTGTATTAGGTATGAACTTGGCGCATGGCGGTCACTTAACTCACGGTTCTCCAGTAAACTTCTCCGGTAAACTGTATAACATCGTTCCTTACGGTATCGATGAAAGCGGTAAAATCGATTACGACGATATCGCGGCTCAAGCGAAAAAACATCAACCTAAAATGATCATCGGCGGCTTCTCCGCATATTCTGGTGTGGTTGATTGGGCTAAAATGCGTGAAATCGCTGACAGCATCGGTGCCTACCTGTTCGTTGATATGGCACACGTTGCGGGTCTGGTGGCGGCGGGTGTTTACCCTAACCCAGTTCCACATGCTCACGTCGTTACGACAACAACACACAAAACTCTAGCGGGCCCACGTGGTGGTCTGATTTTAGCTAAAGGCGGCGACGAAGACCTGTATAAGCGTCTGAACTCTGCGGTATTCCCAGGTTCACAAGGCGGTCCTCTGATGCACGTTATCGCAGGTAAAGCGGTAGCACTGAAAGAAGCGATGGAGCCTGCGTTCAAAACTTACCAACAGCAAGTTGCAAAAAATGCGAAAGCAATGGTAGAAGTTTTCCAAAAACGCGGCTTTAAAGTGGTGTCTGGCGGTACTGAAAACCACCTGTTCTTAGTTGACTTAGTTGACAAAGATATTACTGGTAAAGATGCTGACGCAGCACTGGGTCGCGCAAACATTACGGTAAACAAAAACAGCGTACCTAATGATCCGAAGAGCCCGTTTGTCACTTCTGGTGTTCGTATCGGTTCTCCTGCAATTACGCGTCGTGGCTTCAATGAAGCAGATGCACGCGAGCTAGCTGGCTGGATGTGTGATATTCTGGACAACCTCAATGACGAAGCAACCATTGAAGCTGTTAAACAGAAAGTATTAGCTATCTGCAAAAAATACCCAGTTTACGCATAATGGTAATTAACCAATAGCGTGCAGTGAATTAGCACGATAAACCCGCTTCTACATTTGGTAAAAGCGGGTTTTTTGTTGTCCGTTTTAAACCCCTCAATAGTAGGGGAAGATGAAAATAAGGGAGGAGTGATGGTTATTCCATCAACGCGTTGGCTAGCGATTGATTATTTTACCTACTTTTTTGCCTACAGTATTTTCTTGCCATTTTGGTCCGTGTGGCTACAAGGTGAGGGAATAGATGCAGAAATGATAGGGCTTTTGTTAGGTATCGGACTTGCGGCGCGTTTTCTCGGTGCGATGTTTATCACTCCCCAGGTTAAAGAGCCTTCCAAACTGATCAATGCATTACGATTACTGGCGGCGCTTTCCCTTATTTTCTCCATTGGATTTTCGTTCGGCTCCCATTGGGCGTGGCTGATGTTTGTCATGATTGGATTTAACCTATTTTTTGCTCCTATGGTGCCATTAGGGGACTCATTAGCAGGAACATGGCAGAAACAATTTACGTTTGATTATGGCAAAATCCGAGTTTGGGGCTCAATTGCCTTTATTATTGGCTCGTCATCAATGGGATATTTTGCTGGGGTGTGGGGACATACCTCGATAATGGTCGCATTAGTGATCAGCTGCGCGGCCCTATTATTGGGAGCCATGTTGAAACCTGCGATTATGCCAGCGGGAGTAGCAAAAGCAGAAGGTGCAAATAAAGTCTCATTCAAACAACTGATCGCAGATAAAAATATACTGATGTTTTTAATCTGTGTGACTTTATTGCAAGGTGCGCACGCCGCTTATTACGGGTTTGCTTCGTTGTTCTGGAAAGAAGCGGGTTATTCTGATTTAGTGATCGGTAATTTATGGTCGCTGGGTGTGGTGGCCGAAGTGATTGTCTTTATGCTGAGCCATCGATTATTCCGACGCTGGAGTGCCCGTAATTTACTTTTATTATCCGCAGTGTGTGGGATTATCCGCTGGGGAATGATGGGGGCATTTACTGCATTGCCAGTCTTAATTATTGTGCAAATATTACACAGTGGAACCTTCACCGTTTGCCACTTAGCTGCGATGCGATTTATTAGTGCGCGTAAAGAAAATGAAATTATACCGTTGCAAGGGGCTTATTCTGCCTTAGCAACTGGAGGCGGGCTCGCGGTGGTTACTATTATGGTGGGGTATATTTATGAGCGTATGCCTGACCAACATGGCGTCGTGTTTTATTTGATGGCGCTCTTAGCTGTGCCTGCACTGTTTATTCGACCAAGAGTGACGGCTTAGTCTTAGACTGGAGTTACCGTAACGCAATAATAAAAAGGGCGCTTAGTTTTCACTAGCGCCCTTTTTAGTAAATTTAACGAGGATTAAATTAACGTTTTAATGCTTCAGATAATTCATCTTTCATTGCAGCCAGAATATCGCGAACAACGCGTGGGCTACCTGCGACTAAGTTACCTGATGCTAAATAGTTATGACCGCCTACAAAGTCAGTCATGATCCCGCCCGCTTCACGCATGATCAGTTCGCCACCTAAGAAATCCCATGGTTTTAAACCGATTTCGAAGTAAGCGTCAACGCGACCCGCAGCCACATAGCATAAATCCAGAGCTGCTGAACCCGTGCGACGGAAATCTGCACATTGGTCAAACATTTTGCCCATGATGTTCATGTAGATAGGTGCGTGTTGCTTGTGTTTGAATGGGAAGCCAGTTGCGACAACTGCGCCTTCAAGGTCGCGTTTCTCAGCCATACGTAAACGGTAACCGTTCATTTGAGCACCTTGACCACGTACCGCAGTAAATAATTCGTTACGCATTGGGTCATAGACAGCAGCAACCTCTGTACGGCCTTTAATGCGTACAGCGATAGAAACTGAGAAGTGAGGGAAACGTTTTGTGAAGTTGGTGGTGCCATCCAGTGGATCGATTACCCATTGAATATCTTCATCTTTGCCTAATAACTCGCCACTTTCTTCAGTGATGATAGTGTGGTCTGGGTAAGATTTACGAATAATATCAACGATGATTTGTTCAGCGTCACGGTCAACGTTAGTGACGAAATCGTTAGCACCCTTTTGGGTTACTGTTACGTTCTGAGGATCTTCATAGTTTTTAGCTATGTAATTACCAGCCTTACGTGCAGCACGTATGGCGATGTTAAGCATCGGATGCATGGGTATTTTCCACTGGGATGTTAAAGAACGAAAATCAAGAGACGCAAAGTATATAGATGTTCGTCACAATAAGCAATTTTGTGTTAGACTCTTGCGATTAATTTTTCATGACAACGTATAAACCATGCTAGAAAATATTCGTATCGTTCTTGTTGAAACCTCACACACTGGCAATATGGGCTCAACCGCTCGTGCAATGAAAACCATGGGGCTTTCAAACCTCTATTTAGTTAACCCACTCGTTGAACCTGATTCTCATGCTATCGCGTTATCCGCGGGTGCAAGTGATGTGATTGGTAATGCAAAAATCGTAAAATCTCTCGATGAAGCATTAGAAGGGTGCAAATTAGTCATTGGTACCAGCGCACGTTCTCGTACACTTTCTTGGCCAATGGTCGAGCCTCGTGAATGTGGCGTGAAATCTGTTGAACAGTCAAAAGAGTCACCGGTCGCGATTGTTTTTGGCCGTGAGCGTGTCGGTTTAACCAACGAAGAATTGCAAAAATGTAACTATCATTTGTACATTCCAACCAACCCAGAATACGGTTCGCTGAATCTGGCAATGGCGGTTCAATTAGTTAGCTACGAGATCCGCATGGCGTATTTGGCAATTGCTGAAAAAAATACGCAAACATCGACGGATGATGAGGTAGAATATCCACCGGCTGAAGATTTAGAACGTTTCTATGTTCATCTTGAAAGCGTATTGAATGAATCGGGCTTTATTCGCAAGGCGCATCCGGGATTAATTATGAATAAACTGCGACGTTTATTTACCCGTGCCCATGTAGAAACCCAAGAGTTGCATATTCTTCGCGGCATTTTGACATCAATGGAAAAATGGGCGAAAAAATGAGGTTAATGCCGTGGTGAAGTGAGCATAATACTTGAGTAAATTAGTCAGGTAAATGGTTGACCAAATTACTCAGGTATGTCACAATTGCTGCATATTTTACCACGGAGTATTTATGTTATGAGACTCACTTCCAAAGGGCGTTACGCAGTAACTGCGATGCTAGATGTCGCGTTACACTCTCAGACTGGTCCAGTACCTTTAGCTGATATTTCTGAACGTCAGGGAATCTCCCTCTCTTATCTTGAGCAACTCTTCTCTCGTTTACGTAAAAACGATTTAGTTTCTAGTGTTCGCGGTCCTGGTGGCGGTTATCTGCTTGGGCGTGATGCAGACCAAATCTTTGTTGCTGAAGTAATTGCTGCGGTCGATGAATCCGTAGATGCAACCCGTTGTCAGGGTAATAAAGAAGGTTGTCAAAATGGCGACCGCTGCTTAACTCACGCATTATGGCGTGACCTAAGCGACAGAATCACCAGTTTCCTTAGCAGCATCAGCCTTGATGAGCTGGTTAAGAACCAAGAAGTTCTGGATGTTGCTGATAGGCAAGATAATGAAAAGCGTAAAACAATGCCGAACGGCATTACGCCAGAATCCATTATCAATGTTCGTGCCTAATAAAAAATAGATTATAAATTGCAGTCGATCACCAAATGGTGAAAAAGCCCAACCTATAGCGGCTTGCACCATTGGGGTCATTAAAAAATTAAAGGCAAAGTTGTCTTGTCCTTTGGAGTATGTGAGCAATGAAATTACCGATTTATCTAGATTATTCAGCAACTACGCCTGTCGACCCGCGCGTTGCTGAAAAAATGATGCAATGTCTAACAATGGATGGGAATTTTGGTAACCCAGCATCTCGTTCACACCGTTTCGGCTGGCAAGCTGAAGAGGCGGTAGATATTGCTCGTAATCAAATCGCTGAATTAGTGAATGCGGATCCTCGTGAAATCGTCTTCACATCAGGTGCAACAGAATCTGATAACTTAGCTATCAAAGGTGCTGCCCAGTTCTATCAGAAAAAAGGCAAGCACGTCATCACTTGTAAAACAGAACATAAAGCTGTTCTGGATACCTGCCGTCAATTAGAGCGTGAAGGTTTTGAAGTGACTTACTTAGCACCTCAAAGCAACGGTTTAATTGACCTGAAAGAGTTAGAAGCGGCAATGCGCGAAGACACCATTTTAGTGTCAATCATGCACGTGAATAACGAAATCGGTATTGTTCAGGACATCGCTACAATCGGCGAATTATGCCGTAGCCGTGGCATCGTATTCCACGTTGATGCCACCCAAAGCGTTGGTAAATTGCCTATCGACCTGTCAGCGTTAAAAGTTGACCTGATGTCATTCTCTGCACACAAACTGTACGGACCAATGGGTATCGGCGCACTGTATGTTCGTCGTAAACCACGTATTCGTTTGGAAGCGCAGCAACACGGTGGCGGCCATGAACGTGGTATGCGTTCAGGAACTTTACCTGTTCACCAAATCGTGGGCATGGGCGAAGCTTACCGTATTGCTAAAGAAGAAATGGCTCAAGAATCGGAACGTCTGCGCGGTTTACGCTTACGTTTATGGAACGGTATTAAAGATATCGAAGAAGTTTACCTTAACGGTGACTTAGAAAATGGTGCGCCGCACATTCTGAACGTCAGCTTCAACTATGTTGAAGGTGAATCATTAATGATGTCGCTGAAAGATTTAGCAGTTTCTTCGGGTTCTGCATGTACTTCTGCAAGCTTAGAACCTTCATACGTGCTGCGTGCATTAGGTATGAATGACGAACTGGCTCATAGCTCAATTCGCTTTTCTTTCGGTCGCTTTACGACTGAAGAAGAAATTGACTATGCAATTAAACAAATTCATGGTGCGATCGGCCACTTACGTGAGCTGTCTCCTTTATGGGATATGTTTAAAGCAGGCGTAGATCTCAACAGCATCGAATGGTCTCACCATTAATCAGACAGTTTCAGGAGTTTAAAAATGGCTTACAGCGAAAAAGTTATCGATCATTATGAAAATCCACGTAACGTCGGTTCATTTGATAACAATGATCCAAGCGTGGGTAGCGGTATGGTAGGTGCACCTGCTTGTGGTGACGTTATGAAGTTACAAATCAAGGTAAATGATGACGGTATCATCGAAGATGCACGTTTTAAAACCTATGGTTGCGGCTCTGCAATTGCATCAAGTTCACTGGTCACTGAGTGGATGAAGGGCAAAAGCTTAGACGAAGCTGAGTCAATCAAAAATACAGCGATCGCGGAAGAGTTAGAATTACCGCCAGTGAAAATTCACTGCTCAATTCTGGCTGAAGATGCAATCAAAGCTGCTATTGCTGATTACAAAAGCAAACGCCAAGGCAAATAATAGATAAATATCAGTAAGTAAGGGCTGTACCTTAGAGCATATAAACAACAAAAATAGACAGCCCACGACTGATAGTTAAACTCAAATTAATTAAAGATGTATTTATTATGCAACTTTAAATATAATGAGTTGTACCGATGATTTGAAGGCGGATGCTAATAATTTCTAGCATCTGCCTTGTTTGTTTCTAAAGTGAGGTTTGCAATGTCGATTTCTCTTACTGAAAGTGCAGCGCAACGAATTCAAGCATTCTTGAATAATCGTGGTAAAGGCGAAGGCTTGCGTTTGGGTGTAAGAACTTCAGGTTGCTCGGGAATGGCATACGTGCTTGAATTCGCTGATGTAATTAATGAAGAAGACACCGTTTTTGAAGACAAAGGTGTTAAAGTCATCGTCGATGGCAAAAGCATGGTTTATTTAGACGGCACTGAGCTGGATTTTGTAAAAGAAGGCTTAAACGAAGGGTTTAAATTTAATAACCCTAACGTTAACAGTGAATGCGGATGCGGTGAAAGTTTTCACGTATAATGTCTTCAAATGAGCATGACTTTGACCAATGTAACTAACGTGGCGTTAATGACCACATAATCTTTAGCTAAGCTTAGCTACATTGGTACCCGGTTCGAGAAACTGAGCACTTATGGATTACTTTACTCTTTTTGGGCTAACCCCTAATTACGCGATTGACAGTGAGCAACTCACGCATCGCTTTCAAGAATTACAGCGACAATATCATCCCGATCGCTTTGCAACCTGTTCAGAACAGGAAAAAATGCAAGCAATCCAACATGCTGCGACTATCAATGCGGCATATCAATCCCTTCGTCATCCGCTGAAACGCGCGGAATATATGCTGTTATTACATGGTTTTGATATAAATAACGAACAACATACCATGCATGATACTGCATTCCTGATGGAGCAACTCGAATTACGTGAAGAGTTAGATAACATCGAAAACAGCCCGCAAGCCCTTGAACGGGTGTCTGCCTTTATGAAAAATGTCAAACAAATGCAGCAGACGCGCAGCGCCTTGATGGTTTCAGAACTCGATGCGATGCAGTGGGAAAAAGCCGCTGATACCGTTCGAAAATTGCGTTTTCTCGATAAGTTACAGCAACAAGCTGAGCAACTCGAAGAACGGTTACTAGACGACTTTTAAGAGAAAACGATTATGTCTTTATTACAGATTAGCGAACCAGGAATGACCGCCGCGCCGCACCAACGTAAATTGGCGGCCGGGATCGATCTTGGTACAACACACTCTTTGATTGCCACTGTTCGTAGTGGTGAAGCGGCGGCATTACCCGATGAACAAGGGCGCTATTTGCTTCCTTCTGTGGTGAATTATCAAGCAGATAACCGGATTGTGGGTTGGGAAGCGAAACAATTATCCGAACAAGATCCTGTCAATACCGTGATTTCAGTGAAACGCATGATGGGGCGTTCATTAGCCGATATTCAAAAACGTTACCCGGATTTACCTTATCAGTTAACAGCTAGCGAAAACGGTCTGCCATTTATTCAAACGGCGGCAGGGCAAGTGGATCCTATTCAAGTTTCTGCTGATATTTTAAAAACGTTGGCAAAGCGCGCAGAGCAAACTCTTGGTGGTGAAATGGATGGCGTGGTGATCACGGTTCCAGCTTACTTCGACGATGCCCAGCGCCAAGGCACCAAAGATGCGGCTCGTTTGGCGGGTATGCATGTTTTACGTTTACTGAATGAACCTACTGCGGCCGCGATTGCTTATGGTTTAGATTCCGGTCAAGAAGGGGTGATCGCCGTTTATGATTTAGGTGGCGGTACGTTTGACGTTTCGATTTTACGCCTGAGCCGAGGTGTCTTTGAAGTATTGGCAACAGGTGGTGATACGGCGTTAGGTGGCGATGATTTCGACCACGTATTGGCGCAGTGGATTGCACAGCAAGCGGGACTTTCCATTCAGGGTGACCACCATTTAACGCGCCAATTATTAAACATTGCTACCGAAACAAAAATCGCATTAAGTGACGCAGATTCCGCGACAGTTACGCTGCCAACTTGGCAAGGTACAGTTAGCCGTGAAACGTTTGAGTCACTGATTGAAACCCACATCAAACGTACACTGATGGCGTGCCGTCGTGCCTTAAAAGATGCCGGCGTAGAAAATGACGATGTCTTAAATGTGGTCATGGTTGGTGGTTCGACTCGCGTACCATTAGTTCGTGAAAAAGTGGGCGAGTTTTTTGGTCGCACACCATTAACCTCCATCGATCCAGACAAAGTCGTGGCTATCGGCGCTGCAATTCAAGCCGATATTTTAGTGGGCAATAAACCAGACAGTGACATGCTGCTTTTGGATGTGATCCCGCTGTCATTAGGTTTGGAAACCATGGGCGGCTTGGTGGAAAAAGTCATTCCGCGCAACACCACCATTCCTGTGGCTCGCGCGCAAGAATTCACGACATTCAAAGATGGACAGACCGCCATGAGCGTTCACGTTGTACAAGGTGAGCGTGAAATGGTTTCAGATTGCCGTTCATTAGCCCGCTTTACGCTGCGTGACATTCCGCCAATGGCGGCTGGTGGTGCACATATTCGTGTCACATTCCAAGTGGATGCCGATGGCTTACTCAGCGTGAGTGCCATGGAAAAATCCACGGGTGTTGCCGCATCGATTCAAGTTAAGCCATCCTACGGTTTAACTGACACTGAAATTTCAACCATGATTAAAGATTCAATGACTAACGCGCAAGACGATTTAAATGCGCGCCGCCTAGCGGAGCAAAAAGTTGAAGCGGCAAGAGTGCTTGAAAGTTTAACGAGCGCATTAGAGCAAGATGCACATTTACTGACTCCAACCGAAGAGACAGAAATTGATAATGCGGTCAATGAGTTAATCCAAGCAGTAGAAGGCACAGACCCTACTGTTATTGAAAATGCAATTAAACAACTGGATAAGAAATCCCAAGAATTTGCCGCTCGCCGAATGGATGCATCTATTCGTCAGGCGCTGTCAGGCCATTCTGTGGATGAGATATAATTATGCCTAAAATCGTTTTTTTACCTCATAGTACGTTATGTCCGGAAGGTGCCGTAGTCGAAGCACAAGAGGGCGAATCTATTTTAGACGTAGCACTGCGCAATGGAATTGAAATCGACCATGCCTGCGAAAAATCCTGCGCATGCACAACCTGCCACTGCATCGTTCGTGAAGGCTTTGACTCTCTCGAAGAAAGCAGCGAACTCGAAGATGACATGCTAGATAAAGCATGGGGCCTCGAGCCAGAAAGCCGTCTAAGCTGTCAGGCACGTGTTACGGATGAAGACCTCGTTGTTGATATTCCGAAGTATACGATTAACCATGCTCGCGAGCACTGATGCTCGTCATGTAGTTCACGCCGTAGCGTTATCGAGTCGCTCGTCATAGTTCGCACCGTAGCGTTGTTGGCTACACTCGCTAATCCTAGTCACATACTTTTGTATGTTTCTAGGGATTAGCTCCTTTGCCGCCTAGGCTCTTCATATTTCGCGCCATAGCGTTGTTGGCTGTATTCGTTAACCCTAGTCACATACTTGTGTATGCTCCTAGGGATTAACTCTTTTGCCGCCTAGCTACAGCACGAACTATTTAGAGCGTCAAATTTTTATATTTCAAGAGTATGATTTAAATCTCACCCTGCTTATTTTTCATATTTAATTAATTAAAATATTAACTTTTATATTTTAAATTTTAATCTAAATCTATTCTTTTTATTTCTATTTTACGATGATATAAATAAACGTCCATTGCTCAATGGAAGTCTATAAATTACTTAATATGTAATTGATGATTTTTATATTATATAAAAAGGATTTTATTATGAAATGGAAATATCGATTTGGCGCTGTGGCAGGAAATACATTGGAATATTATGATATTGCTATTTTTGCGGCAATATCAGGTTACTTAAGTGCGGAGTTAGAAAGGCTAGGCTATAACCAAGCGACTGAAATGGTATGGGGAATATTTGCATTACGATTTCTTATTCGACCGATTGGGGCTTATGTCATAGGGCGCTATGCGGATAGGAAAGGAAAAAAATCGGCGTTAGTGTTAACAAGTTTTATTACAGGAGCCGCAACACTCTGTATGGCTTTATTGCCTATTAATTTATTAGGTAATTATACACCCATTGCTATTTTAATTTTACAAATGGCGCTGGCATTTAGTTATGCAGGGGAATATCCATCATTAATAACCTATCTTTTTAATCACTCCCAAAATAATGAAAGGGCAAGGTTATCAGCCATAATAAATGGTAGTACATTACTTGGTATTATTTTCTCATTAAGTGTCGTTTTTTTCCTTGAGTACTTTTTAGAAGCTGAATTTATGCAAAGGGTAGGCTGGCGAATTCCATTGTTTTTAGGCTTACTTAATATTGCAATTAGTTTTTGGTTTAGGATTAAATTACCAGAGAATAATACTAAAGAAGTTAATGAAGAAAAATTAAATTATATTCATATGTTTTCGGTGTTTTTATTAACAATACCTGGGAATATTATATTTTTTGTACAACATTTTTCAACCGTTGTGCTTCTTGATAAAATGCAAGTTATCGCAGAAAAAACAAACTGGGCGTTGTCACTCGCAATTTTAGCACTTTTATTAATGTTAATTTTCGGGTGGTTAGCGGATAAATATAATATTGTGGAAAAAGTCTTTAATCTGGGTGTTATTTCTATGGTGTTTTTTTCTATTCCAGCTTATGCAATGATAAATACTCAATCCATTGAATTAATTATATTGGCACAGTTTATCATCAATATTTACGCTGCCATGATTTTAGCTACAACTCCTTTTATTTTATTTAAGGTTGCTAAAGGAAAAGTCGTTACACTAGCTCTAGGGTTTAATTTTGCAGCAATGCTTTTTGGGGGTTTTTCACCTTTGGTTATAACGTATCTGGCATCAATAAATGTGGTTTACATTGGTTTTTTCTTAACGTTTTGTGGTGCACTACGATTTATTATATATAGGGTTAAATTTTAATTATCTGGAAATGAAGTCTGAGTGGTGAAATATAAAATATATGAGGGAAATAAAATGAATGTAGAAAGTCTATTATTTGAAGGGGTTTGTAGTAACTTTAAAAGTGAGTTTTCAAACATATTTGATTGGAATGATGTAGATATCACCTACTTCTGTATAGATATAAAAAATAAAAATATGCATATAGCTTCTAATAATTATGAGTGGCAATTGGTTTCTATAGATAATGATATAGATAAATTAGTGGAAGAGCGATTAAAGTCAAGCCTGCAATATTGGAATAACTATTCAGATTCATTACAGCAAATTCTTGCCAAAGCTAAAAAGAACAAGTTTAAAGTAGACTTTTGTAATCGATATGGTAATACCTTTGAAATTACAACGGTAAACTCAAATAAGCAGTTAACATTCTCAGATATGTTATCCATTTATAAGCATCGCCCTATCATCTCAGAGTATGCCTATCAGTTGTGGAAAAAAAGTCCGGAAGTTGTTTTGCCAATGAGAGCCAATATATCTTTAGATACTAAATTATTAGGGAAAACAAAAAATGTAACGCCAGAATTATTAAACCCTCACAAATATATGCGTTTCGGTAATATTCGTTTTACGCGCAAGGAAATGATCACAATTCGCCTACTTTTATCTCACTGTAAAGTCAAAGAAATTAGCTATATTCAAGGGTGCGCGGAAGCTAATGAGCATAAAAGAATTCAACATATTAAAGACAAGCTCGGTTGTCCTCATGTTTCGTCTAGCGGATTATTCACTGCATTAAGGGAGCATGGTATCACGCTTGCGTGCTTGGAAACGCTGATAGACTTACCTCTCCAGACTGGATGTGGTAAGTGAACTAAAAGTATTAGGCAATATTATTTAGAGCGGTATAATTCCAAAAAACTTACTTGGTAGAATTTGGAAAAAATATGAGCCTAAAATGGACAAACAGTCGTGAAATCGGTGAAGCGCTCTATGATGCTTACCCAGATACAGACCCAAAAACCGTGCGTTTCACTGACATGCACCAATGGATCTGTGACTTAGAAGACTTTGATGATGACCCGCAAAAATCGAACGAGAAAATCCTCGAAGCTATTCTGTTAGTCTGGCTGGACGAGTACGAATAATTTTCGTGGATAAAAACCGGATAGCGCTGAATAGGTTGCATCCGGTTTTTTTTCGCCTGTAACAAGCCGTATAAGAAAATAAAAGGGTTCAAAAGAACCTATTAGTCTGATAGAAACTAAACTCAATAATATTGCTGTTTTTAGGGTATAGTTGGCGAATTAGCAAAGATTGATAGCAGAAACTGATAAGCTAAATTCAAGATCCCGCAATAATCAACTTAGTGGATAAAGTGAGAAAAATAATGACCAAACAAATTATGCCAGTCATGATTACATGCGAACCTGCAGCACCATGCTGGGGTGAAGGCGCTCTATTAAGTTCAAACGATAAAGGCATGACTATCCACCTTAAGCACCCAGGTAAACTGTGTGCTGTTCAAAGTGCTGGTCGTAAGTTAGATAGCCAAGGTATTCGCAATGTTTCATTAACGGGTGAAGGTTGGGACTTAGAAAAAAGTTGGGCATTTTGGCAAGGTTTCCGTGCACCAAAAGGGGCGAGAACCATCGAATGGCCAGCACTGCAAGAAGCGGATCGCAAAGAATTAGAACAACGCATCAATACCATTGATTGGGTTCGCGATATTATCAATGCGCCAGCAGAAGAATTAGGCCCAGAGCAATTGGCTCAGCGTTCAATTGATTTACTGTGCAAAGTGGGCGCTCAAGATATCAGTTATCGCATTGTGAAAGGCGATGACTTATTAGAACAAGGTTATGCAGGTATCCATACTGTGGGTCGTGGGTCTAGCCGTCCTCCAGTATTGCTGGCATTGGATTACAACCCAGGTAAAGATGAGAAAGCGCCTGTGTTTGCCTGTTTAGTCGGTAAAGGTATTACTTTTGATTCAGGGGGTTATAGCATTAAGCCATCTGCTTCAATGAACTCAATGAAAGCCGATATGGGCGGCGCAGCCACATTAGTGGGTTCTTTAGCGCTTGCTATCACTCGTGGTTTAAACAAACGCGTAAAATTATTCCTATGTATTGCAGACAACATGGTTAGCGGTAATGCCTTTAAATTAGGGGATATTATCCGTTATCGTAATGGTAAATCTGTTGAAATCATGAACACGGATGCGGAAGGGCGCTTAGTTTTAGCGGATGGTTTAATCGATGCAAGCAAAGAAAAACCAACGTTATTAATCGATGCGGCAACCTTAACTGGGGCTGCGAAAACAGCCGTGGGTAATGACTACCACTCCGTACTGAGCTTCGATGACAAACTCGTGGCAGAATTAATGTCAGCCTCAGATGAAGAGTTCGAATTATTCTGGCGCTTACCATTAGCGGAATTCCACCGTCAACAATTGCCTTCTGGCTTTGCTGATCTGAACAATATTGCAGCGCCTTCGCATACTGCGGGTGCAAGTACAGCGGCCGCCTTCCTGTCTCACTTTGTTGAAAACTACCGTCAAAACTGGGTACATATCGATTGTTCAGCAACTTACCGTAAATCACCAGTGAGTTTATGGGCAGAAGGGGCAACCGGTATTGGTGTGAGAACATTAGCCAACTTACTTCTCAAAAAATCAAAATAATTCGCGTTATAATGAAATCGCAGTGGTGCAGTCAATGCAGCCTGCGATTTTTTCTTTAACATGAATGGTTTTTGAATTTAGACGATATTATTTTTGGTTGTAGAGGATATTGAATGACGCAACAATCCCAAAACCTAACAACAGACTCGCAATCCGATGTTCAGTTTACTGAACTCACGGTGCCGGAAGGTTCTTCATTAAAATTAAGCGTTCTCGAACAAGAACCTGAAGAATTGACAGCGGCGCTCAGTGAGTTTTTTAAACAACATAAAGTCGTACGACGCGCGTTTATTGTTTCGGTTCAAGAAGTGGAAGATGAACAATTTGATGATATTTTGATGATAGCGTTGGAATTTGTCCCGGGCGCAGAAAATATCGATGAAATTATTCAAGAAGCTGGCGCAACCGCGTGCGAATATATCGATGAGGATGAATCCATTGATTTTTGCATCGTTA
Source organism: Providencia sp. PROV202 (assembly GCF_028479565.1). Classification (NCBI taxonomy): domain Bacteria; kingdom Pseudomonadati; phylum Pseudomonadota; class Gammaproteobacteria; order Enterobacterales; family Morganellaceae; genus Providencia; species Providencia sp. PROV202. The sequence continues at coordinate 123,062 of NZ_JAMPNV010000010.1, forward strand.
ACGAAGACGAAAAAGGGTTAAGCCACATTATTACCCAGCACGTTGCGCCATTTTATCAACGCCGATTAGGCAGCTTCCTGCGCGACAGTATTCCCATCAAAAATACCTAATTCTCTCCTTACTTAAAATAAAGACCGGACTTCTCCGCGTCTTTATTTTGTCATGCTATTTTTTCCGTTTTGTCTGATAGGTGTTGGTGTTACATTCTGTTAAATTATGTATTCAATTAATGCGCATGCTTATTATTGCGGATTACACACTAAGCTCAATCATCGCAACGTATTTAAGTTCAAGGGTTTTCTTGGGCTTCATGAACATAATAAATTAACTTAATAAGGGATGGGGCGGTAATGAAACAACAATCAAGTTGGACTTCATTGGCGGGTCTAAAAACGAAAAAGCGTTATGTAGCATTAGCCTTAGCGTCCGTTATGGCATTAGCGGGCTGCGATAATACTGACGATACCACGAAAAAAGAGGGTAATGTCTCCACCTCAGCGGCAGAAACGAGTACCAAAACGGCGCCCGTTGCAGAACAAAAACAGGCTGCACCTAAGCTTTCCAATGAAGAGTTAGTGAAGAAATATGCCGGGAAAGATCTGGAAATTTTGGATGCCTCAGAATTGCAGCTAGATGGTGCGAGCGCCATGGTCGTGACGTTCTCGGTGCCTTTACAACCGAATCAAAACTTTGGTCAGTATCTGAATCTGGTGGATGTGAAATCAGGCAAGCTGGATGGAGATTGGGAACTATCTGATAATCAGATGGAATTACGTTTCCGCCATTTACCGCCATCAAAAGAATTAAACCTTTCGGTTAATCCGGGAGTGAAAGCAGTCAACGAACGCACCATTAACAACAGCTTTGAGAAGAAATTCCAAACGGCACAAATTATTCCAACCGTTGGCTTCGCAAGTAAAGGCTCTTTACTGCCAAGCAAAGTTGCCCAAGGTTTACCAGTGATTGCACTGAACGTGGATAAAATCGACGTGAATTTCTTCCGCGTTGATGAAAAGCAATTACCACAATTCCTCGCGATGTGGCAATACCGCAGTAACTATGAATATTGGTATTCCGATGAATTCCTCGACAAAGTCGAATTAGCCTACACAGGGCGTTTCGATTTAAACCCAGATAAAAACACCCGCCAATCCATTTTGTTACCATTAAAAGATATTAAAGAGCTGCAACAAGATGGCGTTTATTTAGCGATCATGCAAAAAGCGGGTAGCTACAGTTATCAATTCCCTGCGACAGTCTTTACGCTCAGTGATATCGGCGTGTCATTACATAGCTATCATGATCGTGTGGATATTTTCACCCAATCATTAGCCAAAGGTTCGGCGATTAAAGGCGTCGAGCTGCGTATTTTGGATGAGAAAGGCCAATTAGTCACCAAAGGCACGACTGATGGTGATGGTCATGCCCAGTTAGACAAACTGGCTGGCGGTAAATTATTACTGGCAACCCACGAAGGGCAAACCAGTATGATTGACCTGACTCAGCCAGCATTAGACCTGTCTGAGTTTGATATTTCAGGCCCTTCAGGCTATGCAAAACAGTTCTTTGTATTCGGCCCTCGTGATTTATATCGTCCGGGCGAATTACTGCTAGTGAATGGTTTACTGCGTGATGGCGATGGTCAGCCAGTGAAATCTCAGCCAGTCAAAGTGGATGTCTTAAAGACGGATGGACAGGTCTACAAGAGCTTTGTATGGCAAGGAGATGAAAAACAAGATGGTCTGTACCAGTACCAGCTAGAGATCCCGAAAAATGCTGAAACGGGTGGTTGGTCACTGCGTTTTGATTTAGGTGATGGTTCACCACAACGTTATTACAAATTTAATGTTGAAGATTTTATGCCAGAGCGCATGGCGCTGGATATTACAGGCAGTGAAAAGCCGGTATTAAGTTCACAGCCCGTTGACTTTGACATTAAAGGCCGTTACCTCTACGGCGCCCCAGCAGCGGATAATCAGTTGCAAGGGCAAGTGCTGTTGAAAGCAAATCGTGAAGCAGTTGCGAAATTGCCGGGCTTTGAATTCGGTGCGACGAATGAAGAAGGCTTACCGCGTAAACTGGATGAGTTTGATTTAACCTTAGATGGTAGCGGTGAAACTGTGATTTCCTTGCCGCAAAGCAACTGGGAATCAACGCGCTCGCCAATTACGGCGGTTCTGCAAGCTAGCTTACTAGAGGCAGGCGGTCGTCCGGTTACTCGCCGTGCTGAACAAGCGATTTGGCCAGCGAAAAAACTGGTGGGTATTCGTCCTCTCTTTGAGAAAAAAGAGATCTACGATTACCGTACAGACCGCTACGCGAAGCGTTATAACGTCGATGAAAATTCATTGGCTGAGTTTGAAATTGTCATGTCAGATATGGCAGGGCATAAACTGGCCGCAGAAAACCTGACGGCGCGTTTAGTGTACGAACGTCGCGATTACTACTGGAGCTGGTCAGAAAGTGGTGGTTGGGTTTCTAACTACGATCAAAAAGATCTCGTGGTGGCGAATGAGAATATTTCTATCGCCAAAGATGGCACAGCGAAGATCTCGTTCCCAGTGGATTGGGGTTCATTCCGTTTAGAAATTACCAACCCTGACAATGAGCTTGTCAGTAGCATTCAATTCTGGGCAGGCTTCTCTTGGCAAGATAATACCGGAGGTAGCGGTTCCGTTCGCCCTGACCAAGTGAAATTAAGCTTGAATAAACCAGCTTACTTACCGGGTGAAAAAGCCAAAGTCCGCATCGAAGCGCCAAAAGCAGGTAAAGGTTACATTCTGCTTGAATCTAGCAGTGCACCATTATGGTGGCAGGAAATTGATGTCCCAGCTGGCGGGTTAGATGTGGAAGTGCCGATAAATAAAGAGTGGGCACGCCATGACTTATATATCTCCGCGGTGGTTGTTCGCCCAGGAGATGATTCCAAAGAGGCGACGGTTAAACGCGCCGTTGGGGTATTACACCTGCCGCTAGCCGATGAAAATCGTAAGATTGCATTGGCGTTGAACGCACCGACAAAAATGCGTCCAAATGAAGATCTGAAAGTGAAGATCAAAGCCACTTCTCAAGATGGCAAGCCACTGCCTGAAAAAGTGAATGTACTGCTGTCTGCGGTTGATACGGGTGTCCTGAATATCACCGATTTCAAAACTCCAGACCCATACGATGCTTTCTTTGGTCGTAAGCGTTACAGCGTTGACCAATATGATGTGTATGGTCACTTAATTGAAGGGCAAGGGAAGTTAGCGAACCTGCGCTTTGGTGGTGATGGTGAAGATGCCGCACTTGAGCGTGGTGGTATGAAGCCACTGACAGAGGTACAAATCATTGCGGAACAAGCGCAGCCTGTCATCTTAGACAAAAATGGTGAAGGTGAAATTACGCTGGCAATCCCTGATTTTAATGGGGAGTTACGCTTAATGGCGCAAGCATGGAACCAAAAAGATTTTGGTCATGCAGACAGTAAGGTCGTTGTTGCGGCACCATTAGTAACGCAAATGTCGATGCCTCGCTTTATGGCGAGTGGCGATAAATCTTACTTCGCGTTAGATCTTACCAACATGACCGACAACACACAGAATGTGACAGTCACATTTAAAGCGTCGGGTATGGTGAAATTAGACGGCGCACCAACCCGCGATATCGAACTGACCAAAGGCAAACGTACTACAGTGACGTTGCCAGTCAGTGCCGATTATGGCTTTGGTGAAGGTGAAGTTTCCATGACCATCAATGGCGTGAAAGTCGAAGTGGAAGCGGAGAAAGAGTACAAAAACAGTTGGAAAGTGGGTGTGCGCCCAGCACAACCGGCCGAAACTGTGGCATTTGCTACCGCGATTGAGCCGGGTGAAATTTGGTCATTACCAACCAATGATTTTGCTTATTTACAGCAAGATACTCTGGAAGGACAAGTTCTGTTAACGAGTCGCCCACCACTGCAAATTTCACGCTATATTCGTGAGCTGTTTGCGTATCCATACGGCTGTTTAGAGCAAACCGTGAGCGGGCTGTATCCGTCACTGTTCTCTACACAAGCTGAACTGCAAAAGCTGGGTATTAATTCACAAACTGACGCAGACCGCCATAAAGCGATTGAGTTAGGGATCCCACACTTACTGAGTATGCAGCGTGATGACGGTAGCTTCTCTTTATGGGATAAAATGGGACGTGAAGAGTATTGGTTAACCGCTTATGCGACGGATTTCTTAAATAAAGCGAATCAGCGTGGTTTCTCCGTACCACAAAGTGCATTGAATAACGCCAACGCACGCCTGTTAAGTTACCTGCAAGATGGTAGCCAAGTGAGTTATCCGTACACGGATCAGCCAGACGCATCCCGTTTTGCGATCCAAGCCTATGCGGGCTTAGTATTAGCGACTCAGCAGAAAGCACCATTAGGAGCACTGCGTCAAATCTATGGTCAAGCCAACAATGCGACCAGCGGTTTAGCGTTAGTTCAACTGGGTGTGGCATTAAACCTGATGGGTGATAAAGCGCGTGGTGAAAGTGCCATTATTGATGGTATGAAGAAACAGAGCGCACGTTACAGCAGCATTGGTGACTATGGTTCAGCTATCCGTGATGATGCGATGATCGTGGCATTGTTAAATGAATATAACTTGATGCCAAAATCCCGTGATCAAAAACTGCAAACGCTATCTAACAACCTGACTTCGCAGAAGTATTTCTCAACTCAAGAGAGCAATGCCCTGTACTTAGCCGGTCGTTTCTATGCTAATGAAACAGAAACACCATGGAAAGCGCTAGTCAATGGTCAAGAGCCACCATTGGTTTCAGATAAACCAGTGAGTGAGTTCTTAACTAAACAACAGCTAGTAAATGGTTATAGTGTTGAAAACAGCGGTACAAGCACACTGTATACTCGCTTGAATGTTGTCGGTTATCCGATGCGTTCACCGAAGCCATACTCAAATGTGCTGGATATCAAACGCAGTTACTACGATATGAAAGGCAACCGTATTTCAATCGATAGATTAAGAAGCGGCGAAATGGTGGTGGTGAAGTTGGAAGTGAATGCCAACCAAACTGTCCCTGATGCACTGGTGGTGGATTTATTACCTGCGGGCTTAGAGTTGGAAAACCAAAACTTAGCCAATAGCAGCGCGAACCTCAGTGAATCTGCGCCAAATCTGCAAGAGATGATTGATGATATGCAGCAGTCGCAAATTCGTCACATGGAATACCGTGATGACCGTTTTGTTGCGGCAGTAGAAGTTCAACAATATCGCCCAACTACACTGGTTTACTTAGCTCGCGCAGTAACGCCGGGTGTATATAACAAACCAGTACCACAGGTGGAATCCATGTATGTGCCAGAGTGGCGTGCAACGGGTTACTCCGATGGTCAGTTGGAAGTGGTTCGTTAATTGACATTGAATCAATATCGCTATTGATTTAGATGAAGATAAAGAGGGAAGCGTGTGTTTCCCTCTTTTTTTAGTATCATAAAAACAAATAATAACTCTCGGTATATTGACGAATGAAGAGATGGCTACGTCGCATTGGGTGGACGCTACTGGTTTTGGTCGTGGTATTGCCACTGGCCTTTTTAGCCGCAGATAAAATTTGGCCGCTGCCAATCAAGCAGATTGAGATGGCACGCACGGTCGTCGCGGGGGATGGGACTCCGTTATGGCGCTTTGCCGATAAAGAAGGAATTTGGCGTTTCCCCGTTAAATTAGATGAGGTCTCGCCAGAATATATTGACGCGTTATTAACCTATGAAGATCGCCATTTTTACCAGCATCCGGGGGTTAATCCATTTTCATTAATGCGTGCAGCTGGGCAGTTAGTGAGCTCTGGGCGCATTGTCTCTGGGGGCAGCACCATCTCAATGCAGGTGGCAAGGCTGATTGACCCACATGAGCGTACGTTTGGCGGAAAACTCAAACAGTTATGGCGTACCGCACAGCTGGAATATCACTATTCCAAAGATGAAATCCTCGAAATGTATCTTAACCGTGCGCCTTATGGGGGCACGATTGAGGGCATAGGTGCTGCCAGCTGGGTTTATTTGAATAAATCCCCCGCAAAATTAACCGCAAGTGAAGCAGCATTATTTGCGGTTTTACCCCAAGCGCCAAGTCGTTTAAGACCTGATAGATACCCAGAACGGGCGCAAGCAGCACGAGATAAAGTACTCGACAGATTGGCTGAATACCAAGTTTGGAGTACTGAAAAAGTCAATGAAATTAAGCAAGAGCAAATCTGGCTTGCCCCACGTAAAAATCCGCATTTAGCGCCATTATTGGCACGTCGGATGGTTAAAGATTCCCAAGAATCCATCGTGGAAACCACCATTGATGCTAGCCTGCAAAAGCAGCTTGAAGATATGGCGATGAACTGGAAAAACCAATTACCCAAGCAAACTTCATTAGGATTGCTGGTGGTTGATCACACGGATATGAGCGTGAAAGCGTATATCGGGTCGATTGATTTTCAGGATGATAGTCGCTTTGGTCACGTGGATATGATCAGTGCATGGCGCTCGCCCGGCTCAACACTCAAGCCATTTTTATATGCGCTGGCCATGGATGACGGCTTGATCCACGCCGAATCACTGTTACAAGATGTGCCTCGTCGATTTAATGATTATCGTCCCGGTAACTTTGATAGCGGCTTTAATGGCCCTGTCAGTGTGAGTGATGCGTTAGTGCGCTCATTAAACTTGCCTGTTGTGCAACTGCTGGATGTGTACGGCAGTAAGCGTTTTGCCGCTCAATTACGTAATGTGGGTACAGAACTGCGTTTCCCAGTTGGTGGAGAACCTAACTTGTCGTTGATCCTCGGGGGAACGGCGGCACGAATGGAAGATTTAGTCTCAGCTTACAGTGCATTTGCTCGCCAAGGTGAAGTTTCTCCACTGCGTTATCGACCGACAGATGTTATCCGCGACCGCAAGTTGATGTCTCCGGGGGCCGCGTGGATTGTTCGCCGGATTATGGCAGGAGAAGCCCGTCCAGTCCCTGATGCTAACTTATCGGGGCAGCCAAATCTTGCCTGGAAAACAGGTACCAGCTACGGCTACCGTGATGCTTGGGCGATTGGTGTAAACCCTCGTTATACTATCGGGGTTTGGGTTGGTCGCCCTGATGCGACACCTGTTGCAGGGCAGCTCGGCTATGCCACAGCGATCCCAATTATGAACCAAGTGAATAACATGCTGCTGATGCGAATTTATCAATCTCGCGAAGTGCTCCCCAAAGATTCAAGGCCAGCAAGTGTTAGCCAAGCCGTGATCTGTTGGCCGGGGGGAACCTCATTACTGAAAGAAGATAGTAATTGTCGCCAGCGCCGTTTGAGTTGGATTTTAGATAATACTATTCCACCAACACTCATGGCTCGGGATCAAGAATCCTCTCTTGGACTCAGGCAAAAAGTGTGGGTGAATGATCAGGGGTTACAAGTAGCACCAGATTGCCCAAATGCCCAAGAAAAAGAGATCCATTTATGGCCGATCACCGTGGAGTCATGGCTGCCTGCAAGTGAAAAACGAGTGAATCGACTGCCTAAGCCTGATACAGCTTGTCCGCCACTAAATCTTGAAATGCCGCCACTCTTAATTTCAGGGATCCGCGAAGGGGAGGTTCTCCAGCGTTTACCTGGAAAAACCAGTTTAGACCTGCGTTTACTCACGCAAGGTGGACAAGGGCAAAAATGGTGGTTTTTAAACGGTGAGCAAGTGAACAATACAGAGCAAAATGGGGCAATTTTGCTGACGCTCGAAAAAAGTGGAAACTACCAAATATCGGTCTTAGATATGAGCGGACAGGTGACAGCTATCAACTTTAAGGTGAAGTAATAGCATAAAACGATGACTTAATTAAAAATCTAGCATTTTTTGCTATAAAAAGATTAACAAAATGTTGATGTGACTGTAGGAAATTGTAATCCAAGCCCCTATAATCAACGCCCTATTTTTCTGCTTCCTAACATCAGGAATAGAAACAATATAAAAAACTACAACAGGCACATATTCTTGGTTCTTCATATGCCACTCTTGAAATCCTAGTAGAAACATTGGGTTAAATAAGAGAAACAAAGCAGAGAATAAAGAGTAAAAGTCAAGTCAATCGCTAAGAGGTTATTTATGGCTGTTCAACGTACATTTTCTATCATCAAACCAAACGCAGTTAAGAAAAACGTAATCGGTGCAATTTACAACCGTTTTGAAAGCGCAGGCTTCAAAATCGTTGCGGCTAAAATGATGCACCTGACTCGTGAACAAGCTGAAGGCTTTTACGCTGAGCACAAAGGTCGTCCTTTCTTTGATGGTCTGGTTGAATTCATGACTTCTGGTCCAATCATGTTACAAGTGTTAGAAGGCGAAAACGCAATCCAACGTCACCGTGATCTGATGGGCGCAACTAACCCAGACAACGCATTAGCGGGTACTTTACGTGCTGATTACGCAGACAGCTTTACTGAAAACGCAACTCACGGCTCAGATTCAGAAGAGTCTGCTGCACGTGAAATCGCTTATTTCTTCGCTGCTGATGAAATCTGCCCACGCTAAGGCGTTCTCAATAATGCATTAGCGTTATTGTTATAATATTTGTACAATATGTCGCCCTGTTAATCATTGCGTTAACAGGGTGATTTATTTTTTAGTCGTCCCGACTAATCGCAACCCCAATTTACGTCGTGCTTTTCGCACTGCCGAAAGTGTAATAACGAGGCAAACTCAATGTCTGATATGACTACCAATGCACAATGTGCAACTCCTTCTGCTGTATCTGCTGTGCCAGAAAAAAATGGGCAGCTAGAAAAAAGCGGTCAAAAAATTAACCTGCTAGATTTAAACCGCAAGCAGATGCGCGAATTTTTTGCTGAGCTCGGCGAAAAACCGTTCCGTGCAGACCAAGTGATGAAGTGGATTTACCACTATTGCTACGATGATTTCGAGCAAATGACCGATATCAATAAGGTGCTACGCGCGAAATTAACAGAAGTCGCTGAGATCCGAGCACCTGAAGTTGCTGATGAACAACGTTCATCCGATGGCACGATTAAGTGGGCTATTAAAGTCGGCGATCAATTAGTTGAAACTGTGTATATCCCTGAAGCTGATCGCGCAACACTGTGTGTCTCTTCCCAAGTTGGCTGTGCATTGGAATGTAAATTCTGTTCTACAGCACAGCAAGGTTTTAACCGTAACTTACGTGTTTCCGAAATCATCGGGCAAGTTTGGCGTGCGGCTAAAATCATCGGTTCACTGAAATCTAGCGGTCGCCGTCCTATCACCAACGTGGTGATGATGGGGATGGGGGAGCCGTTATTGAACTTAAATAACGTGGTTCCAGCGATGGAGATCATGTTAGATGATTTTGGTTTCGGTCTGTCAAAACGCCGCGTGACCATTTCCACTTCAGGGGTTGTTCCTGCTCTGGATAAGTTAGGCGATATGATTGATGTCGCACTGGCCATTTCTCTGCACGCACCAACGGATGATGTGCGTGATGACATCGTACCAATCAATAAGAAATATAATATCGAAACATTCTTAGCTAGCGTGAATCGTTATTTAACGAAATCCAATGCCAATGCGGGACGTGTCACAGTTGAATATGTGATGCTTGATCATATTAACGATAGCGTTGAACAAGCTCACCAACTTGCGGAATGTTTGAAAAACACACCAAGCAAAATCAACTTGATCCCATGGAACCCGTTCCCAGGAGCGCCATATGGTCGCAGTTCCAACAGCCGAATTGATCGATTCTCTAAGGTATTGATGGAATACGGTTTTACAACTATAGTTCGCAAGACTCGTGGTGATGATATTGATGCTGCATGTGGGCAACTGGCCGGGGATGTTATTGATAGGACGAAACGTACCTTGAAAAAACGCCTTGCTGGGGAACCTATCCAGGTAAAATCAGTCTGATATATAGATAATATCTAATCAGTGAGTTAGGTTATAATTCGGGGTGTTTTATGGTTAGGCAAAACGCCCTGGTTCGCCTACAATAGTTAAAGCGACATATAATCTCTATCGTTGTAAAAAACAATGTTATTGGAAACTATATTGTTGAAAACTATGACGTGCTCAGACGGGTAAAGTAGCATGAAGTCTGCTTTATATTTATTAAACTTGGAAACAGTGTTGCCAGCTAATGACTATCGAAAATAATACCGAACAAACTTCTATCACTGTAGGACAATTATTATCCCGAGCGCGTGAGCGTATGGGACTAACGCAAGAAACAGTTGCGGAACGACTGTGTCTTAAAGTGAGTACGGTAAAGGAAATAGAACAAGATATTCATCCTGCGGGCGTAGAGCCAACGTTTTTACGTGGTTATATTCGTCTGTATGCACGCATGGTCGGAATTACTGAAAACGATATTGCCCCATTCTTAAAAAGTGATGTTCCCGCGCAGTCTCCCAATGTTTCCCCAATGCAAAGCTACTCATTAGGCAAAAAGCGTAAAAAACGCGAAGGTTGGCTAATGAAATTGACGTGGCTGATCGTCATTGTGCTTATCGCGATGGTGGGTATTTGGTGGTGGCAAGAGCATAATGCGCAACAGAAAGACCTATTAACCATGGCGAACCAAAATGAAGCGTTGGTTCAACAAAGTAATAGCGAACCCGTAAATAATATTGCAGTTGATATGCCACTTGTCACTGACAATAGCGCTGCGCAAACCGATCCGCTGGTTGATCCTGCACCTGTATTGGCAGACACTCAATCAGCAACGAATACCGACGCAGAAGGTGTGAGAACGATCCCGCTGCCAAATGCGCCGCAAACAACGCCTTCCGTAGACAGAGCCCAAGCAGATGCTTCTCAAACAACAGATATGCCAGCCGCAACAGGTAATGGTTTAACGTTAAATTTCTCGGGTCAATGTTGGTTAGAAATTCGTGACGCAAACAATAAAGTTTTATTTAGCGGCATGAAAAATGGCGGCGATAAATTAGAGCTTGATGGTGCACAACCTTATCGTTTAAACATTGGTGCGCCAGCCAATGTGACTGTGCAATTCCAAGGTAAAGACGTTGATTTAAGCCGTTTCATCAAAGCAAAACGTTCTGCTAAATTTAAGTTGCCAGAAGCATAAAAAGATGACGAAATTAAAGAAGCAAACTATATCCTAAAACACTCTTTGTGATAGTTTATAGTTTGCTTTCTTGTGTATAGTGGGGCGCGTTAAAGCAATGACCATACACTATGCCATGATATTAAAGAGCGCCATGGTATTAAAATGAGTACATGGATGTTCGGAGAATTAAACAAAAATGCATAACGAATCACCAATCAAAAGACGCAAATCCACCCGTATTTATGTCGGTAATGTTCCTGTTGGCGACGGCGCACCAATCGCTGTTCAATCAATGACCAATACCCGTACAACCGATGTCGAAGCAACTGTTCGCCAAATTAAAGCCCTTGAACGTGTTGGGGTAGATATTGTGCGCGTATCGGTACCCACGATGGATGCGGCAGAAGCCTTTAAATTAATCAAACAGCAAGTTGATGTCCCTCTGGTCGCTGATATTCACTTTGACTACCGTATTGCCCTAAAAGTGGCGGAATACGGTGTTGATTGCCTGCGTATCAACCCGGGAAATATTGGTAGCGAAGAGCGAATTCGCCAAGTAGTTGATTGCGCTCGTCATTACAATATCCCTATTCGTATTGGCGTCAACGGCGGCTCGCTGGAAAAAGATATTCAAGAAAAATACGGTGAACCGACACCTGAAGCATTGGTTGAATCAGCCATGCGTCATGTGGATATCCTGGATAGATTGAACTTTGATCAATTTAAAGTCAGTGTGAAAGCCTCTGATGTATTCCTTGCCGTGGGCTCTTATCGTCTGCTGGCTCAAAAAATTGACCAACCACTTCATCTCGGTATTACTGAAGCGGGTGGTGCGCGTTCAGGTTCCGTGAAATCAGCTATCGGTTTAGGTATGCTGCTCTCTGAAGGTATTGGGGATACATTGCGTATTTCGCTTGCCGCCGATCCAGTAGAAGAAGTGAAAGTGGGCTTCGATATTCTGAAATCACTGCGTATTCGTTCCCGCGGTATTAACTTTATTGCTTGCCCAACATGCTCACGCCAAGAATTTGACGTGATTGGCACAGTGAACGCGTTAGAGCAGCGACTTGAAGACATTATCACGCCAATGGATGTGTCTATCATCGGTTGTGTTGTGAATGGTCCTGGTGAAGCTGAAGTGTCTACATTGGGTGTCGCGGGTGCGAAAACCAAGAGCGGATTCTACGAAGATGGTGTTCGTCAAAAAGAGCGCTTTGATAATGACAATATCATTGATCAGCTAGAAGCTAAAATTCGAGCCAAAGCGGCAATGATGGATGAAAGCATGCGAATAAATGTTAATCAAATAGATAAATAATATTTAGAAACTGGCTCATCATGAGTCAGTTTTTTTATTTATTACCGTGATTAGCAGTGTTAATCGCGGTCATTTTTTCTTAAAATTACGCCATAGCGACCAAAATCAACAGATAATTCCCGATTCCACGGTGGTTTTGCAGTTTGTTGATTGAACCTGATGACATTTCGCTCTTATAATCGACCTTATGTAATTCTGAAAATAGAGAAATAAAGTGGGAAAAAATATCCAAGCCATCCGAGGCATGAATGACTACTTGCCAGCAGATACTCGAGTGTGGCAAAAAATCGAAGCAACATTGAAAAATATTTTACAGGGTTATGGTTTTAGCGAAATTCGTACCCCGATTGTAGAGCAGACCCCGTTATTTAAACGGGCGATTGGTGAAGTGACTGACGTTGTTGAAAAAGAGATGTATACCTTCAACGACCGTAATGAAGAGAGCCTCACACTGCGCCCAGAAAATACCGCAGGTTGCGTCCGTGCCGGTATTGAGCATGGTTTGCTGTACAATCAGGAACAGCGCTTATGGTATTTAGGGCCAATGTTCCGTTATGAGCGCCCACAGAAAGGCCGTTATCGCCAATTCCACCAGCTAGGTGCTGAAGTTTTTGGTCTGGCAGGCCCAGACATTGATGCGGAAGTGATCTTAATGACCGCGCGCTGGTGGCGTGCGCTTGGGATCAGCGAGCATGTCACTCTGGAGCTCAACTCAATTGGTTCACTAGAAGCGCGTGCAAATTATCGTGATGCGCTGGTCGCTTTCCTTGAGCAGCATAAAGATAAGCTGGATGAAGATTGCAAACGTCGTATGTATAGCAATCCTCTGCGCGTATTGGATTCTAAAAACCAAGACGTTCAAGCATTATTAAATGATGCGCCAGCGCTGTTTGACTATCTGGATGTGGAATCTCGCGAACACTTTGATGGCCTGTGCAAATTATTAGATAACGCGGGCATTAAGTACCGAGTTAACCAACGCTTAGTGCGTGGTTTAGACTATTATAACCGCACTGTATTTGAGTGGGTGACAACTGCGCTAGGTTCCCAAGGTACGGTCTGTGCGGGTGGTCGTTATGATGGTCTGGTAGAACAACTGGGCGGTCGTGCAACACCTGCAGTTGGCTTTGCAATGGGTATGGAGCGTATGGTTCTGCTGGTTCAAGAAGTGAATCCAGAGTTCACCGCAGATACCTCCGTTGCTGATGTGTATCTGGCTTCTTTTGGTGAAAACAGCCAACAAGCTGCATTGTTAGTTGCAGAAAAAGTGCGTGATGAACTGCCAACTCTGCGTTTAATGACTAACCACGGCGGCGGTAACTTTAAGAAACAGCTCGCGCGTGCCGATAAGCAAGGGGCAAAAATTGCTCTGATCTTAGGCGAAGACGAAATCAATAATAGCCAAGTGACGTTGAAAGATTTACGTACTGGTGAGCAAGAAACTATTTCACAGCAACTAATGGCATCGCGTATCGCCACGCTGTTAGGTTAAGGAGAGACAAGTGGAAGTCTATACAAACGAACAAGATCAAGTTGAGGCGATCAAACGTTTTTTCGCTAACAACGGCGTTGCTTTAGTGGTTGGACTGGTTATTGGTGTCGGTGGTGTGTTTGGTTGGAACTATTGGCAATCACACAAGTCGAATGTGTTGCAAGAAAGTGCAGCAAAATACGAAGCCGTCAATACTCAGTTACGTTCAGGTTCAGCGGAAGGTATTCAAGCTGCACAAAAATTTGCAGCAGAAACTAACGACGTTTACAGTTCAATGACTGGGCTGGAACTGGCGCAAGTTTTTGCTGATAAAGGCGATTTAGCAGGTGCTGAGAAAGCATTGACTGACGCATTAGCGAAAGCAAAAACCGTTGATTTGCAAGATGTGATTAACCTGCGTTTAGCGCGTATCCAACTTGCACTCGGTAATGCAGATGCGGCAATCGCCTCTGTTGCTAAGATCCAAGGTAAGTCATGGCAAGCTACGGCACAGGATGTCCGTGGGGATGCTTTACTCCATAAGGGTGATAAATCCGGCGCTAAAGCTGCATACACTCAGGGGTTAGAAAGTGAAGGTTCTCAATCACTCAGAGGTATTTTGACTCTGAAATTGAACAACGTATCTAATTCATAAGAAGAAAGGAAACGACACACTATGCAGTTGCGCAAAACTCTTTTGGTAGGCCTGGTTGCTTCAGCTTTACTTGCCGGTTGTTCCAGCGAAACTGATTCTATTGTGATGGCGCCATTACCACAGGTTGAGAATCAATTTACACCTTCAATTGTTTGGGATAAGTCCGTTGGTAATGGTGTTGAGCAGTTTTATTCTGAACTCTCTCCAGCATGGGATGGCTCGGCAGTTTATGCTGCGGATCGCAAAGGTTTAGTTAAAGCGCTTGAGCTTGAAAGCGGCAAAGAGCTGTGGTCTGTCGATTTATCGAAACGTACTGGTTTTCTTTCTGCCAATTTATCTGCGTTACTGTCTGGTGGTTTGACCATCTATGATGACAAAATTTTCATCGGCACTGAGCGTGGTACAGTTATTGCGCTAAATAAAGAAAACGGTGAAGTGCTATGGGATGTGGAAGTGGCGGGCGAAGCCTTGTCCAAGCCTGTCGTGAGTGGCGACATGGTGGTTATCCACACGAGCAATGGTCAATTACAAGCACTAGATACAGCGACAGGCTCGATTAAGTGGACAGTGAATATGGATACGCCATCACTGTCATTACGCGGTGAGTCTGCGCCTGCGGTTGCATTCGGTGCGGCTATCGTTGGTGGTGATAACGGTCGAGTGAGTGCAGTCCTGCTGTCTCAAGGTCAATTGATTTGGCAACAACGTATCTCTTTAGTCACCAGCTCAACAGAAATTGGTCGTCTGAACGATGTGGATATGACGCCTGTGATTGATGATGGCAAAGTGTACGCGATTGCCTATAACGGCACATTAGCGGCGCTGGATATGCGTTCTGGTCAAATGTTATGGAAGCGTGATTTAGGCTCCATCAATGATATGGTTCTATCGGGCGATACCCTGTATTTAGTTGACCAAACCGACCGTGTGCTAGCTGTTCGTAAGAGCGACGGCGTGACATTATGGACTCAAGATCAGTTACTGAACCGTGGATTATCTGCACCAGAAGTCTATAACGGCTATATTGTTGTAGGTGACAAAGAAGGTTATCTTCACTGGTTAGATACCAGCACAGGTGGCTTTGTGGCTCAAAATAAATTGAACAGTTCAGGGATCCACAGTCGCCCAGTGATTGCGAGTGATAAACTGATGGTTCAGACAAGAAACGGAACAGTTTACCTGTTAACACGTTAATTTTCTGACAAGCAGACAATTTATCGATAAAATAAACGGTTCCTGAATACAGGGGCCGTTTCGTTTTTTTGTTTTCTGAGTTTAGCCTCAGAATTCTATTAGTTAATTAAAGTTGTGAGGCACTGAAGAATGATACCCGTTGTAGCGCTGGTTGGGCGTCCAAACGTAGGAAAATCCACGTTATTTAACCGATTAACCCGTACCCGTGACGCACTTGTAGCGGACTTTCCCGGTCTGACCCGTGATCGTAAATATGGTCGTGCAGAAGTTGAAGGGCACGAATTTATTATTATCGACACTGGTGGTATCGATGGTACAGAAGAGGGCGTAGAAACTCATATGGCGGCTCAGTCGCTTCAAGCGATTGAAGAAGCGGACGTTGTTCTCTTCATGGTAGATGCAAGAGCAGGTTTAATGCCCGCTGATGAAGGCATCGCTAAGCACTTACGTAGCCGCAAGAAAAAAACGTATTTAGTTGCCAACAAAACTGATGGTATTGATGCCAATATTGTTGTTGGTGATTTCTATTCACTGGGTCTTGGGGAAATTTACCCTATTGCCGCTTCTCATGGTCGTGGTGTCACTCAGTTAATTGAGCACTCTTTAAAACCTTTTATTGAGGTTGAAGACGACGAAGTCGAGCTCACTGATGAAGAAGCTAACGCGGCCTATTGGGCTGAGATGGAAGCGGAAGGTGAGTTCTCAGAAGACGAAGAAGATGATTTCGACCCAAGCACGTTACCTATCAAACTGGCTATCGTAGGGCGCCCAAATGTGGGCAAATCCACCCTGACTAACCGTATTCTTGGTGAAGACCGCGTGGTCGTCTTTGATATGCCGGGTACCACCCGCGACAGTATTTATATCCCAATGGAGCGTGATGAGCGTGAATATATTCTCATCGATACCGCTGGGGTGCGTAAGCGCGGTAAAGTGACTGAAACTGTAGAAAAATTCTCAGTGATCAAGACACTGCAAGCAATCGAGGATGCTAACGTCGTCTTACTGGTTATCGATGCTCGCGAAGGTATCTCTGACCAAGATTTATCGTTACTAGGATTCATTTTGAACGCAGGCCGTTCATTAGTTATTGCAGTGAATAAATGGGATGGCATGAAGCCGGAAGATCGCGAGCATGTCAAAGATATGCTGGAACTGCGTCTTGGTTTTGTGGATTTTGCCCGTATTCACTTTATCTCTGCACTGCACGGTAGCGGTGTAGGTAACTTGTTTGAATCTGTGCAAGAAGCGTATGAATCAGCGACTCGTCGTGTTGGTACTGCGCTGTTAACGCGCATTATGAAAATGGCGGAAGATGAACATCAGCCACCATTGATCCGTGGTCGCCGTGTGAAGATGAAATATGCGCATGCGGGGGGGCATAACCCACCAATCGTTGTGATCCACGGTAACCAAGTTTCTGATTTACCTGATAGCTATAAACGTTATTTAATGAACTATTTCCGTCGTTCATTAAATGTGATGGGAACGCCAATTCGTATTCTGTTTAAAGAGGGCGAAAACCCTTATGCGGATAAGAAAAATAAACTGACGCCAACCCAATTACGTAAACGTAAACGTCTGATGCAGCACTTGAAAAAACGTTAATCGCCAACTGTTAGCGCGATAAACAGACTAAAGCCGTAACCCGTTTAGGTTGTTACGGCTTTTTACTATTATTTGTTAGCTCGCCACAGCCCTAAAATTTAAGTTGTTTTAATGACTGAGGAAAACCATGGAAATCAATTCAACCACACGCCTGAATAAATACATTAGCGAGAGCGGTATCTGCTCTAGACGTGAGGCTGATCGTTATATCGAGCAAGGTAATGTGTTCATTAACGGTAAACGCGCAGGCATTGGCGACCAAGTTTCTGCTGGAGACGTGGTGAAGGTCAATGGACAGTTAATTGAGCCACGCAACGAAGAAGATTTAGTCTTGATAGCGTTGAACAAACCTGTTGGGATTGTTAGCACCACCGAAAGCGGCGAAAAAGACAACATTGTGGATTATGTCAACCATAGTACCCGCATCTTCCCGATTGGCCGCTTAGATAAAGATTCTCAAGGTTTGATCTTCCTGACGAACCACGGCGACTTAGTGAATAAAATCTTACGTGCAGGTAATGATCACGAAAAAGAGTATATCGTCACAGTCAATAAACCAGTGACCGATGAATTCATTCGTGGCATGGGTGCGGGAGTGCCAATTCTCGGTACCATGACGAAGAAATGTAAAGTCAAAAAAGAAGCGCCGTTTGTTTTCCGCATCACACTGGTTCAAGGTTTAAACCGCCAAATTCGTCGTATGACTGAACATTTTGGTTACGAAGTCACGAAATTAGAACGCGTGCGGATCATGAATGTGAGGCTCACTGGTATTCCTGTGGGTGAGTGGCGCGACTTAACCGATGATGAGCTTATCGAGCTGTTTAATTTGATTGAAAAATCAGAGTCCGATGTTAAACCTAAAAAAGCGGCGAAACCTCAAGCACGTAGCGGTAGCGGGAAAACAACGGGAAAACAAGGCGCGGGTAGCCAAAAGCCGAAAGCAAATGCGGAACCGCCGAAAAAGAAATTTACCCAGCCAGGACGTAAAAAGAAAAAACGTTAATTGGGTAAATGACGAAATAAAAGATATTGAAGTGAGAAAAGGCTGAGGATGAGTTACCAAAAACTCGTGTGTACTTGGCCTTTTTTATTATGATTTTAGATCAACGGTTTAGATAAAAGTCAGCCTCTCTGTGGGCCGACAATGGTGTGAAAATCACAAATTACACTTCATTTTTATTGAACTTGTAGCCCAACATCTAGCCAGCTTTGGCGTGTTGCCAATTCAATTTGATCACCAAACAGGTTTTTCGCTGAATGAATTGTTGCTTGAGCAAATTCAATAAATGTCGCAGTATTCGAGACGCTTGGATCCGATACCGCTGCAACCCAGATTTTCCCTGCTATTTCCCACGAATAACCACCTAATTTTGTTGCCAGTAAATAGAAGGCTTTGTTTGGAATACCTGAGTTAATATGCACACCGCCATTATCAACATAGCGAGGTAAATCGCGATATTGGTCCATATGTCCCACTTGTGGGTCATTATTTGATTTAGTGAAATAGTAAGCGGTACCAGGTTCTTTCATTGAGCGTAATGCCGGACCCTTTCTCTTATCAATGAACAAATTCTCACCCAGCAACCAGTTAGATTGTGTCGCAGTTTGTTTTAGAACATATTGTTTGACCATGATGCCTAAAACGTCAGCCACCGATTCATTTAACGCACCAGATTGATAGACATAGTCAAAATCAGCTTGTGAACCAATGTATCCATGAGCAAGTTCATGGGCGATTATGTCAATATCGTTGTAGAACGGGCCAAAAACAGTTCCATCACCATCCCCAAAGAAAATAGCTTGAGAATTCCAAAATGCATTGGAGTAGTTTTTGTCATAATGGATAACCGCATTGATATCAGCATCACAACCAAACATTTGGTCAATATTGAGTTTCTCCTTGAGGAATGAACGGATCAGTCCAATAGCTGCGAACACGCGATGTGCCGGTTCAGTCGGCGCCACCTTATCCTCTTCTCGCATAATAACGGCGAAATCATTATGTGCCATATGCTCATCAGCTGGCATTTCTTCGCGACGGCAAATCGGTAAGCTGGAGTGGTTGTGAGTGTAGTTTTCTACACGTTGTTGGGCATCACGGATCACTCGGTTGTAGGTACCACCAGTGATATTACAAGCGCTAGCCAATAATTGACGTTGATAGCTCGCATCTTCTTCAGTGTAAGTGCGGCTCATAATGTCATTGATATGAAATAGGGTTGATTTCAAATCATTGCATTGGCTTTCTTGATAGAAGTGAGAGATTAAGCTAGGTGATAATAGTGAACGACCAAGTATCTGATTCATTTATAACTCCATTTTGTTTGACGAAATGGAATCATAAACGGTTGTGATTTTATTGTAACTATATGATAATTAAGTAATTAAATCAATATCTGCTAATTTTTATTATGAAAATCAGCAGATAGAAATCTGATTAATTACAAAAGTTTGTATTATTTATTGTGTGTGAGCCAATCTTTACCGGTGATCAAAAAATCGGTATACAGCTTAGCTTCTGGGCTACCCGCTTCTGGGTGATAATCATATTCCCAACGTACTAATGGCGGCATAGACATCAAGATGGACTCTGTGCGCCCACCACTTTGCAAGCCAAATAGTGTGCCTCTATCCCAAACAAGGTTAAATTCCACATAGCGTCCACGACGATAAAGCTGGAATTGGCGTTCACGCTCACCCCATGGGATCTCTCGACGTTTTTCGACAATTGGTACATAGGCTTGTAAAAAGCCATTGCCGACATCCTGGGTGAATGCAAAGCAAGACTCAAAGTCCCATTGGTTGAGGTCATCGTAAAATAATCCGCCGATACCGCGAGGCTCATTGCGATGTTTTAAGAAGAAATAGTCATCACACCACTGTTTGAATTTAGGGTAAACCTCTGTTCCATAAGGGGTGCAAAGTTCATTGGCGACGGTATGCCAATGGAGTGCATCCTCTTCAAATCCATAATAAGGGGTTAAGTCGAACCCACCACCAAACCACCATACAGGATCGGCACCTTCTTTTTCAGCAATGAAAAAGCGCACATTGGCATGTGTAGTCGGTATATAAGGGTTGAGAGGGTGGATAACTAATGAAACGCCCATGGCTTGGTAGCTACGTCCTGCTAATTCCGGGCGATGTGCTGTCGCTGAAGCGGGCATTTTTTCACCTTTAATATGTGAAAAATTCACGCCGGCTTGTTCAAAAAGTGCGCCTTGGGTTAAGACTCGGCTGCGTCCACCACCACCTTCAGTGCGTTCCCAAGTTTGTTCAAGGAAGGTTTCTTTGCCATCTAATTCTGTGATTTTTTGGCAGATGGTATCTTGCAAGCTTTGCAAATAGGCTTTTACGCGATCAATGTCTGGGTAATTCATTGTTTTTTAATAAAACCGTCGGGAGAAATAAATTGGGTAAAGTATACCCCGTTGAGGTAAAAAAGGCATATTGATTATTGATTGTGTATCAAAAGCAGTGATAATGGCAGACAGTTTAGCTCAAACGGACAAGATGATGGAAATACGCATATTTCGCCAAAATGATTATGAAGAAGTGCTTACATTGTGGGAACGTTGCCAATTGAATGAAATTTCAGGTGATCCTGAATTAGATATTGAGCGTAAACTACAATGCGGCGCCGATCTTTTCCTTGTAGCCGAGGTATCGGGTGAAGTGGTCGGAACCATTATGGGGGGCTACGATGGAATTCGTGGTACCGCTGTGTATTTAGCTGTTCATCCTGAATTTCGCGGGCGCGGTATTGCTAATGCGTTAGTGAGTCGTTTAGAGAAAAAATTGATAGCCCGTGGTTGTGGTAGCATTGAATTGTTGGTCAGAGAAGAGTCTGATTCGGCAATCTGCATGTTTGAAAAAATGTTATATGAAGAAGAGCAAGCTGAGCGTTTGATCTATTCGAAAAGATTGACTCACGAAGTGGATTTCTAAACTGCCAGTGATTATTTTCTTGAAGGTTTAGCAAATAGCGTGAATCTTTTATGAAATGGACGGTCTTAGTATGCATTATATGACCCGCTAAAGAGGATGATATGTCCCAAAACGTATTCGTAACCTTATTTAAAGTTTCTCTACTCGGTGGCGCGGTGATGCTATCGGGTTGTGCTGGTAAAAGCCTATTCTCACCATCCACATGGTTTCATAGCCCTCTGATGATTTCAGAAGCGGGCGTGGGGGCAATTACAAGTTTGACCCCAATGGATCGTGATGTGATTAACAATCAACTGGATGACCGCTATGCAGTACGTGGTGGTATGCAGCTTGAAAATGGTGAAATGGTTTCTGTGTTTCAAGCTATGAAAGATTTAGACGTTGAAGTCGAAGTCTTTGGTCCTGAAAAAGGCACTGTATCTCGTATTGTCGTGAATGATCCTGATATGCTCACTGAATGGGATACCCAAATTGGTACTGAGTTTGGAGACATTTACCAGAAGGCTTACGGCTCATGCTCCTTAGGGGAAGCGGTTGATAATGTGCCGACGGTACTGTGTGTTGCACCGCAAAGTAGCAAAGTGGTTTATAAATTTAGCGGGAAATGGCAAGGTCCAGAGAATTTAATGCCTGCGGATGAAGTGTTGAAAACATGGAAAGTGTCGCAAATTATTTGGCATAAATAAGTTACTTAGCTAAGATTTTGAACGAAAGGCCGTAAGTTATTCGATTTAATATGCAATATCTTACGGTTCTAATCTACTGATAATATTCCTATCTATTCTCTTCTCTCGTTAGATCCTTCTAATATTTCCTAGACTGGCTAACTCTTGCGTTAAAACAAGGTGAAAATCATTATTAATGCGATAAACTAATTTAAAGTATAGGTTTGTGTAATTTATTCATTCTAAGGGGTTTATGCATGTCTCATTCCCAAAGTGGTATTTTGAAGGAACATAGTCGTTTTGGTATTTTTATTGAAGCCATGGTGACCGGATCACTCGAAGAGGTGAAATCAGGGTGCAAGATTTTTGTTGATGAATTAACCAAACTACAAGCAAAATTCCCTGATGATCGTCTTGGTGCCGTGATTGCATTTGGTTCAGACGTTTGGAAGAAGCTCGGACACTCTGGCGTTTCACCGGAATTAAAGCCATTTCGTACGCTCGGCAAAGGGCTAGCGCCAGCAACTCAGCGCGATATGTTTATTCATATTCAGTCATTACGTCATGACATTAACTTTTCTCTGGCGCAAGCCGCGCTAAAAGCATTTGGCTCATCTATTGAAGTGGTTGAAGAAATACATGGTTTCCGTTGGGTTGAAGATAGGGATTTAAGCGGTTTCATTGATGGTACAGAAAACCCTCAAGGCGAAGAAATTGCTGAAGTGACGTTGATTAATCAAGGCGATGATATTGGTGGTAGCTATGTCATGGTACAGCGCTATGAGCATGACCTGAAAAAATGGTCTCGTTTCTCTGAACATGAACAAGAGAAAATGATTGGTCGTACTAAACACGATAGCGTTGAATTAGACGAAGATGCACGTAATAAAACTTCTCACGTTTCTCGCGTAGTGATTGAAGAAGAGGGGGAAGAACTCTCTGTTATGCGCCATAGCTTGCCATACGGTACGGCAAGCGGTAAACACGGTTTATTCTTTATTGCCTACTGCGCAACTCTCCATAATATTGAACAGCAATTACTGAGCATGTTTGGTGAAACTGACGGTAAATACGATGATCTGCTGCGCATGACTAAAGCCGTTTCTGGCAGTTATTACTATGCGCCATCCATTGAAAGATTATTATCCCTATAATCTTATCGCAATAATTCAAGCTGTCGCGGATAGCGGCAGCTTGAAAGTATTTATTGATCGGCTTTCTGTCATTCTTTACGTGCTGCGTCAGCAATGAATCCACTACGGCTTCCATACTCAGGATTGGCTTTAACTAGCGTATCAATACGATGTAGTAAGCGATGAGGTAGCGTGATATTAATCCTTTCTGCACGGCCATCATATTTATCCATATCAACATCAATGAATAACCAAAATTTACGCTTAGCAAGTGGTAGTATTTGTTCTCGAAATTTTACCACAGGATCTCTATGAGCTTTACTCATTACATTAACCTCTTCAATTTCCATCAGATTTTTTAGCTTATTGCTATAACCTCTTTGTTATTCCAACTTGATATATCAAAAGATGATTGATAACTACAAAGTTATAACCAAAACATATACATTGTTTTTTAGATTATGTTTGGGTTTAGTCACAAGTAGGGATCATATGAAAAAATCAATTTTAAAAAATACAGGTTTAGCGAGCTTGGCGATGTTCTCGTTAATGAGTAGCGCATCCTTATCCGCGACGGAATTACTGAATAGTTCCTATGATATTTCAAGAGAGCTATTTGCGGCATTAAACCCTGAATTTGAAAAACAGTGGGCACAGGAAAATCCTAATGATCCACTGACCATCAAGCAGTCTCACGCAGGCTCATCGAAGCAAGCACTGGCCATTTTACAAGGGCTAAAAGCAGATGTGGTGACGTTTAACCAAGTGACCGATGTGCAAATTCTTCATGATAAAGGGCAATTAATCCCGGCGGATTGGCAAGCGCGTTTGCCGAATAACAGCTCACCTTATTATTCGACAATGGCGTTTTTAGTTCGTAAGGGCAATCCGAAAGGCATTAAAACGTGGGATGACCTCGCACGTAGTGATGTGAAACTGGTATTCCCAAACCCCAAAACGTCGGGAAATGGTCGCTACACTTATCTAGCAGCATGGGGAGCGTTTAACCAAGAAAATGGGAAAGATAGTCCCAAAACGCGCGAGAAAATGCAGCAATTCCTGAAAAACGTTGAAGTGTTTGATACGGGCGGTCGTGGTGCAACAACCTCATTTATCGAGCGAGGGTTAGGGGATGTTTTAATTAGCTTTGAGTCTGAAGTGAATAACATCCGTAGCCAATATGGCGAATCAGACTACGAAGTGATCGTGCCTCCAATCGATATTTTGGCGGAATTCCCAGTCGCGTGGATTGACAAAAATGTGCAAAAAAATGGCACAGAAAAAGCGGCAAAAGCCTACTTGAATTACCTCTACACCCCAGAGGCGCAAAATATGATTACTCGCTTTAATTACCGTGTGAATGACAAGCAGGTAATGGAAGCGAATAAAAGCAAATTCCCGTCAACTCAGCTATTTACAGTGGAATCACAATTTGGCAATTGGAACAATGTGATGAATAACCACTTTTCGACGGGAGGGGAATTTGATCAACTTATGGAACAAGGTCGTCGTTAATGCGTAAATCAGGAAAGCGGTTTTTACCCGGTTTCGGACTGACGTTAGGCAGCAGCTTGTTTTTCGTCTGTTTGATTTTGCTATTGCCTTTAAGCGCTCTCGTGGTGCAGCTTTCCGATATGACATGGCAGCAGTATTGGGCTGTGATCAGTTACCCTCAAGTGGTTGCCGCCTATAAAGTGACCTTATTGGCGGCTCTGGTCGCAAGCCTGTTTAATGCGGTTTTTGGCATGTTGCTGGCATGGATTTTAACGCGCTATCGCTTTCCTGGACGTTTGTTCTTAGATGGGTTGGTGGATTTACCTTTCGCACTTCCTACCGCGGTAGCGGGACTGACACTCGCGACCTTATTTGCCACATCAGGCTGGTATGGGCAGTATCTGCATCAGTTCGATATCAAAGTGGTGAATACATGGTTAGGTATCGCCGTCGCGATGGCCTTTACCAGCATTCCGTTTGTGGTCAGAACGGTTCAGCCTGTACTGGAGGAGTTAGGACCTGAATACGAAGAAGCGGCACAAACGCTAGGCGCAACACGCTGGCAAACGTTCCGCCGCGTTGTGTTACCTGAAGTTTCTCCTGCGCTAATTGCAGGAACCGTTTTATCTTTTACACGCAGTCTTGGTGAATTTGGGGCGATTATTTTTATCGCCGGAAACATTGCGTGGCAAACAGAGGTGGTCTCCTTAATGATTTTCAGCCAATTGCAGCAGTTTGATTATCCTGCCGCCAGTGCGATTGCATCGGTAATTTTGGCGGTGTCATTGCTTCTTTTATTCACAGTGAATGTGATCCAAAGCCGCTTTGGTAAACGCTTAGGAGGGCATTAATGGGACAAGTCACATCATTTCCAGTCACTCAACGCAGAAATATCAATTGGGGAAAATGGGCGCTTATTGGAATTGGGCTATTTTTCTCAGTATTGCTGCTGGTTGTGCCAATTATCTGGATTTTTATTACCGCATTTGAGAAGGGGTTGGGTGAAGTCCTCGTCAACTTAAGTAACCCAGATATGCTCCATGCTATCGGGTTAACAATTCTTATCGCCTTGATCACAGTACCTGTTAACTTGGTTTTTGGCGTGATGCTGGCATGGCTGGTGACGCGTTTTCAGTTTCCGGGGCGCCAACTGTTATTGACCTTAGTTGATATTCCTTTTGCGGTTTCACCTGTCGTGGCGGGGTTACTCTATTTACTCTTTTACGGTTCGAACAGCTGGTTTGGCGGGTGGTTAGAAGGCTTTGATATTCAGGTGATGTTTTCATGGCCGGGCATGGCGTTAGTGACTATTTTTGTGACATGCCCATTTGTCGTCAGAGAACTCGTGCCATTGATGTTAAGTCAGGGAAGCCAAGAGGACGAAGCTGCAACATTATTGGGTGCATCGGGTTGGAAAATGTTTTGGCGAGTCACTCTGCCTAATATTCGCTGGGCGTTGCTTTATGGTGTGGTATTAACCAATGCGCGTGCGATTGGTGAGTTTGGCGCGGTGTCTGTAGTATCTGGCGCTATTCGTGGTGAAACTTACACATTGCCTCTGCAAGTTGAGTTGCTTCATCAAGATTACAATACGGTAGGCGCGTTCACGGCTGCGGCTATCTTAGCGTTATTAGCGATTATTACCTTGATTGTGAAAAGTGCTTTGCAATGGCATTTAAGCCGACAGCAAACTGAGTCAGGAGTCCATTAATTATGAGTATTGAAATTAATCATGTTGGCAAATTGTTTGGTAAAACGTCAGTGCTGAACAATATCTCATTGGATATCGGCTCAGGGGAAATGGTGGCATTATTGGGGCCATCTGGCTCTGGGAAAACTACCTTGTTGCGTATCATTGCGGGGCTAGAGCAGCAAAGCCACGGTTCGTTACGTTTCCATGGTCAAGATGTGAGCCAAGTACATGCAAAAGATAGGCATGTTGGTTTCGTGTTCCAGCATTATGCGCTATTTCGCCATATGACGGTGTTTGAGAATGTGGCATTTGGTTTGACCGTCTTACCTCGAAAACAGCGACCCTCAAAAGCGGTGATTAAGCAAAAAGCGATGGAGCTGCTTGAGATGGTGCAATTAGCCCATTTGGCTGAGCGTTTTCCTTCTCAGCTTTCTGGGGGGCAAAAACAGCGGGTAGCATTGGCGAGAGCGTTAGCGGTAGAGCCACAAATTTTGCTGTTAGACGAACCGTTTGGCGCGCTAGATGCACAGGTTCGTATTGAGTTACGTCGTTGGTTGCGTCAACTTCATGAAGAGTTGAAATTTACCAGTGTCTTTGTGACTCACGACCAAGAGGAAGCGATGGAAGTCGCAGATCGCATTGTCGTGATGAGCCAAGGGCATATCGAACAAGTTGGTACCCCTAATGAAATTTGGCAATCACCGGAAACCCGTTTTGTGCTTGAATTCATGGGGGAGGTTAACAAAATTCCTGGACAGATCCGCGGTTCACAGTTGCAGATAGCGAATTTTACCTTCCCACTCGCGCAGGTTAGTGCTCAGCAAGGGGAGGTTGATGTATTTATTCGCCCTTGGGATATTCGCTTGCAGAAAGAAAGCGATGAGCAACACCAATTGCCAGTAAGGATCATTGAATCAGGTCCCCGAGGGCACTTTTGGCAATTAACGGTGCAACCTTTAGGTTGGGGTGAGGAAACCTTGTCCGTGGTATGGCAGGATGCGCGTACTGTTCCTACAAGGGGAGAAAATTACTATCTTGGCAGCCAACAAACACAAATTTATCAGGGTAAAGACCCATTATTTTTCCCCTCTCTCGCTAAAAGCGCGTAGATTAATAAGGGATGATTGATTTTAGAATTAATTGTTAATTATATTATCAATCAATAAAAAAATTATTATAAGGAAAAACACAGTGTCAACGTTGGAACAGTTTATTGGTCATACGCCGTTGGTTCGCTTGCAACGGCTAACGGAAGGTCTAGAGGCGGAAATCTGGGTAAAACTTGAAGGAAATAATCCTGCCGGCTCAGTAAAAGATAGAGCGGCATTTTCGATGATCAACGAAGCGGAAAAACGTGGGGAGATCAAACCGGGAGATACGCTTATTGAAGCAACCAGTGGCAATACAGGGATCGCGTTAGCGATGATTGCTGCGGTGAAAGGCTACAAACTGAAGCTGTTAATGCCGGACAACATGAGCCAAGAGCGTAAAGCATCAATGCAAGCGTATGGTGCCGAACTTATTTTAGTGAGCACGACGGTAGGAATGGAAGGGGCGAGGGACTTAGCTCAAGAGATGGCAAACCGAGGTGAAGGGAAAGTTTTAGATCAATTTAATAACCCTGATAACCCGTTAGCCCATTTTAAAACCACAGGACCCGAGATCTGGCAACAAACCGCAGGTCGAATTACCCATTTTGTTTCCAGTATGGGCACTACAGGTACCATCACTGGCGTGAGTCGTTACTTAAAGAGCCAATCACAAGATGTGGAAATTGTGGGCTTACAACCCGCTGAAAAGAGCCAAATTCCGGGTATTCGTCGTTGGTCTCCTGAATATTTACCGGGGATTTTTGACAGCAAATTGGTGGATACTGTGCTCGATATTAATCAGCAAGAAGCCGAAGACACGATGCGCGCCTTAGCAAAACGTGAAGGTATTTTTTGTGGTGTGAGTTCAGGCGGTGCAGTTGCAGGTGCGCTGCGTGTGGCCAAAGAGAACCCTAATGCGGTAATTGTGGCGATTATTTGTGACCGTGGTGACCGCTATCTGTCGACAGGCGTTTTTGATAAGTAACCGTTTAGGAAAGTGAACCTAACAAAAAACCACCAGGGCAAAAATGTCGCTGGTGGTTTGTTATTAAGCGGTTTTTTAAGGTTTAGCTTAAGGTTTAGCGCAATTATTTCTTAATACGCATAATGACTGTTTCACCAACAGTCACGGTACCGCTTAATTTATTCAGCTCTTTGATCTCGTCCATGTTTGAAATAACAACTGGAGTCAGAACTGATTTTGCTTTTTCTTCTAACAGGGCTAAGTCAAACTCAATGACAACGTCGCCTTTTTTCACAGATTGACCTTCTTCTGCGATACGTTTAAAGCCTTCGCCTTTGAGTTCAACAGTATCAATACCGAAGTGAACAAACAGTTCGATACCATCATCAGATTCAATAGAAAACGCATGGTTAGTTTCAAAAATTTTACCGATTGTACCATCAACCGGAGCCACAATTTTGTTGCCAGAAGGCTTGATAGCAATACCGTCACCAACAATTTTTTCTGCGAACACAACGTCTGGTACATCTTCAATATTGACTATCTCGCCTGATAATGGCGCGATGATTTCAATATTGCCACTGCTACTTTTGTCTTCCGAAACTAGTGATTTCAGTTTGTCAAACAGACCCATGGACCTTCTCCTAATCGTTTTATATGGGACCGAACTAATGTGCTGCTGTTAGCATAACGTTTTTTCTTGGATAAAGGTATCGACAAGTTTCATCAATTCATCGGCTGTTGGTTGAGCAAGTGCTTGTTCCGCTAGCGCTTGAGTATCCGCAAAATTCGCATTACGAATTAGCTTTTTGATACGAGGAATTGAGATTGCGCTCATACTAAATTCGTCCAGCCCCATGCCTAACAGCAATAAGGTCGCACGTTCATCACCTGCTAATTCACCACACATACCCGTCCATTTTCCTTCTGCGTGAGAAGCGTCAATCACTTGTTTAATCAAGTTCAAGACGGCTGGAGACATCGGATTATAAAGGTGTGAAATCAGCTCATTACCACGGTCAACCGCTAAAGTGTATTGAGTGAGATCATTCGTCCCAATACTAAAGAAATCAACTTCCTTCGCCAAATGATGTGCAATGACTGCTGCAGCTGGCGTTTCCACCATAATACCGACTTCAATCGCTTCATCAAAGGCTTTGCCTTCTTCTCGTAGCTGCTCTTTAAGCATCTCAAGTTCTGCTTTCAGTTCTCGAACTTCTTCGACAGAAATAACCATCGGGAACATGATACGCAGTTTACCAAATTTAGACGCCCTTAAAATAGCTCTTAATTGAGAGTGTAGAATTTCTTTGCGGTCAAGACAAATACGAATTGCACGCCAGCCAAGGAATGGGTTCTCTTCCTTAGGTAAGTTCATGTATGGTAAGTCTTTATCGCCACCAATATCCATTGTACGTACAATCACGGCTTGGCTGCCCATAGCTTCTGCTACCGCTTTATACGCTTGGAATTGCTCTTCTTCTGTTGGCAGAGCGTCTCTGTCCATAAATAAGAATTCAGTGCGGTATAGACCTACGCCTTCTGCGCCATTACGTTCAGCACCCGCGACATCACGGACAGTACCGATGTTTGCACAGACTTCAACTTGATGACCGTCTAAAGTCATTGCGGGTAAATCTTTTAATTTTGCTAGCTCTTCTTTTTCTTGCTGGTACTCATTTCTGCAAGCTTTTAGCTTATCAATTTCGCTTTCAGATGGATTGAGGTAAATGGTGTTGTTCACGCCATCTAATACAATAAAATCACCGCTTTTCACTTTGCTGGTCGCATCGGTGGTACCGACAATCGCAGGAATTTCCAGTGAACGAGCCATGATAGAGGTATGGGAAGTACGACCACCGAGGTCAGTGATAAAACCTAATACTTTGTCTAAGTTTAACTGAGCGGTTTCGGATGGAGTCAAATCAGGGGCGACTAAAATAACTTCTTCGGTGATTGCGCTTAAATCCACAATCGGCATATTAAGAATATTTCTGAGTAGACGTTTACCAATGTCGCGTACGTCAGCGGCACGCTCTTTCAGGTATTCGTCATCTAATGCTTCTAATGCTTGTGCTTGGTCTTCAATCACAGAATAGACCGCCGCGTCTGCGGTTTTTTTATCGCCTTTGATGAGTGAGACAATTTCTTGCTCTAATTCTTCATCTTCCAGCAGCATGATATGACCTTCAAAAATCTCAGCTTTTTCCGCACCAAGATTTTTTTCTGCTTTATCTTTGATAAGGCTAAGCTGCTCAGCTGATTTGTTACGTCCATCAATGAAGTTTTGGATCTCTTTATCAACTTGCTCGTCAGTGATTTTACGGGTGCTGACAACAATAGGATCTTCTTTGAGGATGAGAGCCTGACCAAAAGCAAAACCTGGGGATACTAAAATTCCTGAAATCATAATATTACCTTACTACTGATAGGAGATTTGATGTTGCAGAGACAACAGTAGATATAAGTGATTAAGCAGGTGTCCCCGAATAATTTATTCAGGGACAGGGAATTATTACGTTAAAACAAGATGGCAAAGTGAAGATTTATTCTAATTCGCCCATCAGTTTAACTAAAAATTCAACTGCTTGTTGCTCATCTTCACCTTCAGCAGAAATGGTGACTACGGTGCCTTGGGTTAAACCTAATGTTTGTAGTTTGAACAGGCTTTTTGCGCTAGCTGATTTGCCGCCTGAACTCAGAGTAATATCTGAAGTAAATGCTTTTGCTTCTTTAACGAATTGAGCCGCAGGACGAGTATGTAAACCGTTAGGTGCTGTAATTGTAACTTCTTGCTGGAACATAATATTTCCTCAGTGATTTTAAGTTTTTTATGATGACACAGCCTATTGTAGATGAAATATGCTGAGCATGCGTATAATTTAGATTATCAACGATTCATTTGGTTTTCTACTTTGTTTGGTATCAACCAAATTATCATTTATTTAGCTTAAACTTCACACAACGCTTTTAGTAGGTATTTCGCCATTCAATCAGTGAGTGGCTAAAAAATGATTAATTTCGAGGTGTGAAATAATTACTATGTTTAATACTAAATGCCGGATAATAAATCATCCCAATCCGTGCTAATCTATGATCTCACCCACAAAAAAAGCACCTAATTGGTGCTTTTTTAACGTAATGTTAACCTAACTATCATTATTCGGCATTAATATCCGCAAACAGTGCGGTGGATAAGTAACGCTCACCTGAAGACGGTAAAATGACCACAATATTTTTGTCTTTATATTCAGGTAGTGCCGCAAGTTTAGCGGCTGCTGCAATGGCTGCTCCGGATGAAATGCCTGCTAAAATGCCTTCTTTTTCCATTAGCTCACGAGCGGTTGAAATCGCTTCGTCATCGGTAATTTGCAGGACTTTGTCAATAATAGAAAGGTCTAAGTTGCCAGGGATAAAACCAGCACCGATACCTTGGATTTTATGGGGGCCCGGCTTAATTTCTTCACCTGCAAGAGCTTGAGTGATCACTGGCGAAGTTGCGGGTTCAACAGCAACCATCACCACATCTTTTTTCCCTTTTGTCTGCTTTAAATAGCGACCAATACCTGTGATTGTCCCGCCAGTTCCAACGCCAGAAACAACGACATCTACGTTGCCATCGGTATCATTCCAAATCTCAGGCCCAGTCGTTTTCTCGTGAATAGCTGGGTTGGCTGGGTTACTAAATTGCTGTAATAGCAGATATTTACTTGGGTTGCTGTTGACGATTTCTTCCGCTTTAGCAATGGCGCCTTTCATACCTTTGGCGCCTTCAGTCAGGATTAAATTAGCACCAAGGGCTTTTAAAAGTTTACGGCGTTCTATGCTCATGGTTTCTGGCATGGTTAGCGTTAGTTTATAACCGCGAGCCGCAGCCACGTAGGCGAGGGCAATACCTGTATTTCCGCTTGTTGGTTCAACCAGTTCTTTATCTTTTGTCAGGATGCCTTTTTTCTCAGCATCCCAAATCATGTTCGCGCCCACTCGGCATTTCACACTGAAGCTTGGGTTACGAGATTCCACTTTTGCCAAAATATTACCGTTGCCAAAATGCTGTAAACGCACTAATGGGGTATTTCCAATGGTCAACGAATTATCTTCATAAATTTTGCTCATGGGACATCCTTAAAATTAACGGTTAGCCAAGAATTAGGTGTGTTTTCAAAATGGAATATGAATTCAACATACTCGAACATCTGATTATTGCAAATATGATTTAACGCTAGAATATAACCGAGGGTTATTTAAAGTTACGTTATTATAACTAAGAAGAAAAGCCTGGTATTGATCTGGATTGAGAGCAGAAGCCGTAGAGAAGGATATGCAGATAGGTACCTGCATATCCCTAGAAAGTGTTAATTTCGAGAAGGGCTAATAGCGAGCGTAACGAGCACGATAACGGTCAACCCACATTAAGGTTGCGCCACAAACCGCAACTGGCATGATGACTAAGTTTAAAATTGGGATCATCATTAATAAGCTGACTGCACCACCAAATTGAATATTATTCACTCGATCTTTTGAGAGTGCTTGTTTCATGTCGTTGAACCCAACGCGATGGTTATCAAATGGGTAATCGCAATATTGAATGGACATCATCCAAGCGCCGAATAGGAACCATAAAACGGGCGCAACAGTTTGCCCAATACCTGGAATGAAGAACAGCACCAATAACACGATGGCTCGCGGCAAATAGTAAGCAATTCGCACAAATTCGCGTTTAATCATGCGTGGTACATCTTTTAGTAATTCTGCCATGCCCGAATCTGGAGCGGGCTTACCGGTCAGTTCCGCTTCTAAATGCTCTGATAGCCAGCCGTTAAACGGTGCAGCGATGATATTGGCAACCGTGCTAAAGAAATAGCTAAAAACCAGTAAGATAGAAATGACGGCGACAGGCCAAATCAGATAGTCAAGCCATTGTAGCCAGCTAGGGATGTAGCTCATAACCTGATCAATCCATCCTCCAAGCTTACTGTATAACCACCAAAAAGCGCCTCCAAGAAGCAGAATGTTTGCTAATAGGGGTAAAAGAACAAAGCGCTTAATGCCAGGACGAGTGATTAGTCGCCACCCTTGTGAAAAGTAATAAAAACCAGAGTGATTTTTTTGTGGCGAAAATGTCGATTGGGTCATACTTCTTATTATCTCCTTTGCGGGTGAGCATGTATCATATAGGTATGAAATTACACTGACTAGTGATAATTTTGTATAAAAAAGCAGCAAACGAAGGCGGAATATTCTCTTTCTTGTAAGAAAATCGTTCTGAGGGTTGCACTTAGAGCAATTGAGAAATAATCTTAAGGTAGTTTCCGCCGTGATGGCATCATTATTCATCAACTAGAGATAGCAGCGATGCAGGATTTGCGTCTAATATTAGTGGTCGTAGGTGCGATAGCCATTGTCGCTTTATTACTGCATGGTTTATGGACCAGCCGTAAAGAGCGCTCTAAGTTATTTCGCGACAGACCTGTAAAACGTAGAAAGAATGACACGCAGGAAAACTCATCAGAATATGATGATTCTGCTCTGTTTACTGAAAATCAACCGGTACAAAAAGCCGCTGTTGAAGATCAGCCTATCTATATGGTGAAAGAGGAGCCGCGTGCTGAGCCTGTCTCTCAACCCCATACAATTCAACGTGACGCTGAGCCTGAGTTTAATTTAACTGCAGAGCACTCACCACAACCTGCTTCAAAGCCAGTTAAACCAACAGCTTCTGAGCCTGTGTTTGCTCCCCATGTTGATAATCGCCATGCCCCTGAGCAATTGACGATTAATATGGCGGATGAAGCTGATTTACAAGAACATGTTTCAGAACCTGTACGCATTCATACAGAGCCAAAGATTCATGTTTCTGCACAGCCAGAATCTGTACCACAAGTCTCTGCTCATCAAGAAGCAGTACAACCTGTGGCTCAGCCTCATACCGAAGTAGAGCACGAAGCACCTAGTGCACCGGCAGAAAAAGCGGCAGTTGCAAGCGAAAAGGAAATTGTTCTGGTACTGCATGTTGCAGCGCATCATGGACAGGTTCTTGAAGGTGAAGCATTACTGCAAAGTATTCTTCAGGCTGGCTTCCAATTCGGTGCCATGAATATCTTCCACCGTCACGTTCATCCAGCGGGATCGGGGCCAGTATTGTTTAGTTTGGCAAATATGGTGAAACCGGGGTCATTTGACCCAGAAGCCATGTCTGATTTCACCACGCCGGGTGTCTCTATCTTTATGATGGTGCCGTCTTATGGTGAAGCTAGCCAGAACTTTAAATTAATGCTCCAAGCGGCACAACGTATTGCATCAGATGCAGGTGGTGTTGTGTTGGATGATGAACGAAAAATACTGACACCTCAAAAAATAGAGGTGTATCATGCTAGAATTCGAAATACATTAAGTTAATTAAAACCCCCGATTCAGGGGGTTTTTTATATCTATTGGTGAAACATGACGACGAAACAAACCTCAGACGCACTCACGCAAAAAATAGACGCGTTAAAACAACAATTGCGCCATCACGAATACCTCTATCATGTTATGGATGCACCCGAAATTCCCGATGTGGAATATGACAAGCTGATGCAGGAACTTAAAAGCCTCGAAGCGCAGCATCCAGAACTGATCACCACAGATTCCCCAACTCAGCGCGTGGGTGCAGCACCATTAGCTGCATTCGATACGGTTCGCCATGAAATTCCCATGCTCTCTTTAGATAATGTATTTGATGAAGAAAGCTATCTCGCATTTGATAAACGCGTGAAAGACCGACTGCATAACCACACTGAATTAACATTTTGCTGCGAACTCAAATTAGATGGTCTAGCCGTCAGTTTGCTGTATGAAAATGGTGAGTTAGTTCAAGCGGCAACCCGTGGTGATGGTACTGTTGGCGAAAATATCACGGCCAACGTACGCACGATCAAAGCAATTCCGCTACGTTTACGCGGGGATAATATTCCTGCCCGGGTTGAAATTCGTGGTGAAGTTTTTATGCCTCAAAAAGGCTTTGAGGCGATGAACGAAGAAGCACGTAAAACGGATGGTAAAATTTTCGCTAACCCACGTAATGCGGCAGCGGGTTCCCTTCGCCAGTTAGATCCACGTATTACGGCTAAACGTCCATTAACTTTCTACTGCTATGGTGTAGGGCTAGTGGAAGGTAAAACATTGCCAGATACCCATTATGAGCGCTTGATGCAATTCAAAGCGTGGGGGCTGCCAGTGAGTGAGCATGTGCAATTACGTGTTGGTTGCCAACAAGTCCTCGATTTCTATCACCATGTTGAAAAAATTCGCCCGACACTCGGTTTTGATATCGATGGTGTCGTGATTAAAGTGAATGATATTGCCACTCAAGAAGAATTAGGTTTTGTTTCCCGGGCACCACGCTGGGCAACCGCGTTTAAATTTCCTGCTCAAGAGCAAATCACGTTACTGAAAGATGTTGAATTCCAAGTGGGGCGCACTGGGGCGATTACACCAGTGGCTCGCTTAGAGCCAGTACAAGTTGCGGGTGTTGTGGTAAGCAATGCCACACTCCATAACGCGGATGAAATTGACCGTTTGGGCGTTCGCATTGGGGATACCGTTGTGATCCGCCGTGCAGGGGATGTTATTCCTCAAATCGTGAGTGTTGTGCTGGATAAACGCCCTGCAGATAGTCGTGAAATTTTATTCCCGACCCATTGCCCTGTATGTAATTCAGATATTGAACGTATCGAAGGGGAAGCAGTGGCTCGCTGCACTGGTGGATTAACTTGTGGTGCCCAATTAAAAGAGTCACTGAAACACTTTGTTTCTCGCCGTGCGATGGATGTCGACGGGATGGGCGATAAAATTATTGAGCAGTTGGTCGATGCGGAATATGTGAAAAACGCGGCGCAGCTCTACCAATTATCAGCGGGTAAACTAACTGGTCTAGAAAGAATGGGACCAAAATCCGCGCAAAAACTCATTGATGCGCTCGAAAAATCCAAACAAACGACACTGGCTCGCTTTATCTATGCATTAGGGATCCGTGAAGTGGGTGAGGCGACAGCGGCAAATCTTGCGGCACATTATGCATCATTAGACGCGGTGATGGCGGCGGATGAAGAATCACTGAAAACCGTTCAAGATATTGGTGAAGTGGTGGCGAAGCATGTGGTGCATTTCTTCCGTGAAGAGCACAACCGCCAAGTTATTCATGATTTATTGACCATTGCGAACATCCACTGGCCTGAAGTGAAAGTGATTAACAGTGCTGACATTGATAGTCCATTCGCTGGAAAAACGGTCGTACTGACTGGGTCGATGTCAACGCTTTCCCGCGATGAAGCTAAAGATAGACTGGTCGCCTTAGGCGCAAAAGTCGCAGGCAGTGTATCGAAGAAAACTGACCTGGTGATTGCCGGTGAAGCGGCGGGTTCAAAGTTAGCGAAAGCAACAGAATTGGGTATAAAAGTCATTGATGAAGAAGAATTAATTCGTTTGCTGAATATCTAATCGTGACCTATATTTAATGCGCAATGCCATTATCGACCACTGTGATAATGGCATTTCTTATTTTCTGGCTAACATTTTTACAGTTGTTATTAATGTGTTACTCGTGAAACGTGATCTGGTCGTGACTTTTGAAAGATAGGCTGAGTCGGTTTTCATATTAATGTGACGTTAATCTCATTTAAATGTTGTCTATTACATAAAATATGCGCATAGACTGATTCGTAACTTTGTTGGAGTCAAATATGACCTCGATCCTGCACTTTATTTTATCCATCGTCATCATCGGCGCTCTCGCGATTCTCGCGAGTAGTAACCGTAGAGGGATCCGCCCTCGCTATGTTATTCAATTACTTGTGATCCAAATTGCACTCGCTTACCTGTTCTTAAAATCAGGTATCGGTGAGTCTTTCGTTCTTGGTGTTGCTGGCGTATTTACCCATTTATTGGGTTATGCGGCAGAAGGGACCAAATTTATTTTTGGCGGAATGATTGAAGGCAACTTAGCATTCTTCTTCCTACAAGTGTTATGCCCAATTATCTTTATCTCTGCACTGATTGGTATTTTACAACATATTAAAGTTCTGCCTTTCGTTATCCGCATCATCGGTACGGTCCTGTCGAAAGTAAACGGTATGGGTAAACTTGAGTCATTCAACGCAGTAAGTTCATTATTACTGGGTCAGTCAGAAAACTTTATTGCCTATAAAGACCAATTAGGCAGCATGTCAGAAAGAAGAATGTACACCATGGCGGCAACGGCGATGTCTACCGTTTCAATGTCCATCGTGGGTGCCTACATGACCATGTTAGATCCAAAATATGTTGTTGCCGCTCTGGTCTTAAACATGTTTGGTACATTCGTGGTGTTATCGCTGATCAACCCATACCCACCAGAAGGGGAAAAAGAGATCCAAATGCGCAGCCTGCATGAAGGTCAAAGCTTCTTCGAAATGCTGGGTGAATACATTCTTGCTGGGTTTAAAGTTGCGATTATCGTTTCTGCGATGCTGATTGGTTTTATCGCTCTGATTGCGATGGTTAACGGAATCTGTTCTGCTATTTTCAATGTTAGCTTCCAAACTATGCTGGGCTATGTGTTCTATCCATTTGCTTGGATGTTAGGTATCCCTGCGAATGAAGCGCTACAAGTTGGTGGCATCATGGCAGTGAAAATGGTGACTAACGAATTCGTAGCAATGGATGGTTTAAAAGCGGTAGCATCTGGTTTATCTGACCGTTCTGTGGGCATCTTATCTGTATTCTTAGTGTCATTCGCTAACTTCTCTTCCATCGGTATTATTGCTGGTGCAATTAAAGGGTTAGATGAAAAACAAGGTAATACCGTTGCACGTTTTGGTCTGAAATTACTGTACGGTTCAACGTTGGTAAGCTTCTTATCTGCTGCGGTGGTTGGATTAATCCTGTAGTCATCACGATAAAAAGTGTTACAGTGAGAAGCGGCATTCAGTGAATGTCGCTTTTTTTATGTTTCACGCTTTCTATTTAGAAGGAATTGGGAAGAAATGGAAAAACAAGACTTACTCGATATCGCCAATACATCGATGCCATTTGGTAAATATAAAGGCTGTGTCCTGATTGATCTTCATGAGGAATACCTACTGTGGTTTTATAAAAAGGGGGAGTTTCCGGCAGGGCGATTAGGACAATTGATGGAGATGACGCTCGGGCTGAAGATAGAAGGGCTAGATAGCATTGTTAAGCCCCTAAAACGAAAATAAGGGTTAGAGGCTTAATCGATAATTATTGCGCGTTAAGCAGGCTGTTGGCCGCCTCTATACCCGATTGATAAGCACCATGTACGGTACCGGCTCCTAATAGCGCCAAATGTTCTCCAGCAAAGAAAATTTTGTTATTAATAGGCTGTTTTAATTGGGCTATTTGATCCGCCGAATAGTTAGGGGCGGGGTAGCTAAATGAACCATAAGCGTAAATATCTTTCTCCCACTCGGTTTTTATCAGCTGTATGGGTGCGGGTACATTATCAAATACCTTACTAAGCGATTCTTGCAGTTCATGCCAGGCGGTGTGCTCATCACACTCTTCAAGCCATTTAGCGGACAACCCACCAAATAAAAACAGCAATGTTGGTTTTTGATAAATCGCGCTCACATCCATAAAATTCAACCAATAATCAGACTCATGAATGTACATACTATTGACGTTATTGAGTGAATTTTTGCGCCAGAAAGCTTGTTCAAAGGTGACAAATAATTTGTTGAATACACCGAAACCTAACTGGTTAATGGCTTCCTGCGTTTTTTCAGGCAATGCAGGCGTGAAATGAATTTTATCTTTCTTCAACACCCCAAGTGGTACGGTCACAACGACCTTATGGGCATTGAACTGTTGTCCATCAAGCGTGATGACAGTGACATAATTATCTAAGTAATGAACATGTTCAACAGGGTGGTTAAGGCGAATATCCAGCCCTTTCGATAGCGTTTCGATAATTTGGGAATATCCACGCGGGAAGATCACTTCATCGCCTTCACAAAAGCCTTCGAGTTGTAAAAAATAGGGGGATAATGTCTCTAATGTACAAGCACAGGGATCTTCAGCGATAGCTTCAAAAAATTCATGTAACCCTGTTTGTAGCTGTTCAAATAGCGACTGACTTGCATGGTGATCGACAGTCAATAAATGGTGGAATTCAGGGCTTTGCAACCAGCTATTTAATGCTTCAGCTGCATTGTTAAATTGGCAAGGTGATGAAATGTTCTCAAACTGTTCCATTAAATAATCAAGGCCCGCTTCAAAAGCTTCTTTTTCGTTCTCACACAAAACCAA
The DNA here is from genome assembly GCF_028479565.1 of Providencia sp. PROV202. Taxonomy (NCBI): domain Bacteria; kingdom Pseudomonadati; phylum Pseudomonadota; class Gammaproteobacteria; order Enterobacterales; family Morganellaceae; genus Providencia; species Providencia sp. PROV202. The sequence goes on from NZ_JAMPNV010000010.1 coordinate 162,660, forward strand.
GCCATTTTTTTTATAGAAAATAGCATCTTGGTAATTGAAAACAACAGTTTGAATATGGTGCTGTTGCGCGATAGCATTAATTGGATTGTCAGTAATACCGTGGATCCAAGAAGCGCCTAAATCATAAAATTGGTTATCAATTTCCTGCGTATGAATGCGCCCACCAAGACGGTCGCGTGCTTCTAAGATAAGGACTGTTTTATGTTGGGGGTTTTGGGGTTGTGACTGTAATTGATTTGCGACTGATAAACCTGAAACGCCTGCTCCTATCACAATGATATCGGCATCTATGTGTGGCATAACTCACCTAGTTGAAATGGAATACGGACGATGTGCGATGACACATCTGAATAATTCTATTTAAATGAAATTATAAGCTAATTATATATGAGTAAATCAAATGTGAATAGACGGTACAGTAGGGGAAAGTGAGTTAGGCTAAATTATTAAGATAAATTACAAATAGGATTTTTTGGAAAAGGGAAGAATGAATTAAAGGGAGATAAGAAAGAGTTTGGTGGAGCTAAGCGGGATCGAACCGCTGACCTCTTGCATGCCATGCAAGCGCTCTCCCAGCTGAGCTATAGCCCCAAACGAAGTATTTTGTGATGAAATTCAGCCATCTAAACTGGTTTTTAGATGGTGGAGCTAAGCGGGATCGAACCGCTGACCTCTTGCATGCCATGCAAGCGCTCTCCCAGCTGAGCTATAGCCCCAAACAAAATCTTTTGGACGGGAGGCATCATATTCAAGCTCGGTTGGAGTGTCAATATATTAATATGTTTTTCGGGTTTAACTGCTGAAATATAGAACATTTTGCAATCAATTCCCATTTAATGCGGGGCTGAAAAGCAAACTGCCTCTTAAGTTAAGAGGCAGTAAATAGAAAGGCTTCTTATTTAGAAAATTATTGTGCGGATGCTTCGCGTTCTGCGATAAACGCTAATGCTTTTTCGATACGAGCGACAGAGCGAGCCTGACCGATAGCATGAACGGTAACATCTAACCCAGGAGATTGACCTGCGCCAGTCACGGCTACACGCAGAGGCATACCCACTTTCCCCATGCCCACTTCTAATTCAGCCGCAGTCGCTTCAATTGCTTGATGAACATTTTCAGCCGTCCAATCTGAAATAGCGATTAATTTGTCTTTCACGACTTCTAATGGCTGGCGAGCAACTGGACGTAAGTGTTTTTTCGCTGCATCAGCATCGAATTCTTCAAAGTCCTGATAGAAGTAGTGGCAAGATTCCGCCATTTCTTTCAGTGTCTTACAGCGCTCACCCAGTAATTTGATTAACTCAACTAACTGTGGGCCAGTGCTGGTATCGATATTTTGCTGTTCGATATGCCATGCAAGGTAGGTAGCCACTTCTTCAGCAGGTAGGGTATTGATATAGTGATGGTTCAGCCACTGTAATTTTTCAGTGTTGAATGCACTTGCTGACTTGCTGATAGCATCAAGAGAGAAATATTCTTTCATTTCTTCAATTGAGAAAATCTCTTGGTCGCCGTGTGACCAGCCTAAGCGCACTAAATAGTTTAATAGCGCTTGTGGCAGGTAGCCGTCATCACGGTATTGCATAACGCTAACAGCACCATGGCGTTTAGACAGTTTTTTACCATCATCACCTAAAATCATAGAAACGTGAGCATATTCAGGAACTGGCGCGCCTAATGCTTTGAGAATGTTGATTTGGCGAGGGGTGTTATTGATATGGTCTTCACCACGAATGACGTGGGTAATTTCCATATCCCAGTCATCAATCACCACACAGAAGTTATACGTTGGAGAACCATCGGTACGACGAATGATTAAGTCATCAAGTTCTTGGTTGCTAAATTCAATTGGACCACGGATGGTATCATTGAAAATAACGGAACCTTCTTGCGGGTTACGGAAGCGAACAACATGCGGTTCTGCTGCAGTGTGGTTATGTTCATGGTCACGGCAACAACCGTCATAGCGAGGTTTTTCGCCTTTTGCCATTTGTTCTTCGCGTAAAGCTTCTAAACGCTCTTTAGAGCAGTAGCAGCGGTAAGCGGTACCTGCTTCTAACATGGTATCGATTACGGCATTGTAGCGATCGAAACGCTTAGTTTGATAGTAAGGACCTTCATCCCAATTTAAATTCAACCAGTTCATACCGTCCATAATGGCGTCGATAGCTTCCTGAGTTGAACGTTCTAAGTCGGTATCTTCAATACGCAGGACAAATTCGCCCTGATTGTGGCGACTATATAACCAGGAATACAGGGCGGTACGAGCACCACCAACGTGCAAGTAGCCAGTTGGGCTTGGTGCAAAACGGGTTTTGATTTTACTCATCGAGATTGCCTTAATTGCGAAACGTTGTTTCTTAATGCGCTTATGATCATCGTAAGCATTGCTAAAAGTTCCTCTATTCTATCACCCTGTAGTGAATCCTCAATCTGCTTATCTCTATACAGATAAAGAAAATCATCAAATTGGGAAAATAACCGCTAAAATTTTTAGTCTGGTGAGCTTTGAGTGATTTTTTTCTAATAAAATTTAGTAGGATAATGTAGTTAATTGATTAAAAAGGGTACTTCTTAGGTGATAATTAAAACATCTTGATTATTTTTGCAACGAACAGAAAAAATCTATTCAAAAACCGTTGACTCAGAACGCAGTATCCCTATAATGCACCTCCATCGACGACGGGGCGATTAGCTCAGTTGGTAGAGCACCTCCCTTACAAGGAGGGGGTCAGTGGTTCGAGCCCGCTATCGCCCACCACCGTTGACGATGAAAACATAAATGATTGGGCGATTAGCTCAGTTGGTAGAGCACCTCCCTTACAAGGAGGGGGTCAGTGGTTCGAGCCCGCTATCGCCCACCAATTATTTATGACAATGTGATTATTATGAAGTGGGCGATTAGCTCAGTTGGTAGAGCACCTCCCTTACAAGGAGGGGGTCAGTGGTTCGAGCCCGCTATCGCCCACCACTTCATATTTTCTTGCATTAAAACAATTCAGAAATATAGATGGGTCGTTAGCTCAGTTGGTAGAGCAGTTGACTTTTAATCAATTGGTCGCAGGTTCGAATCCTGCACGACCCACCATCTCAGAATTGTAACCATCATAGATGGGGTTAGTTAACTCGGTAGGATCATAAACCACGGATAAGATGGTTGCTGGTTCGACCCGCAGGGTGAGACCGTAGGTCGAGAAATCCTGCACGACCCACCATCTAAAGTAGTGAAAAACAATTTAGAAATACAGATGGGTCGTTAGCTCAGTTGGTAGAGCAGTTGACTTTTAATCAATTGGTCGCAGGTTCGAATCCTGCACGACCCACCATCTAATGATTGTAGCCGTAAAATTGGGTCACGACCCAGTATCAAAAATAGCGTCATGAAGTGGGCGATTAGCTCAGTTGGTAGAGCACCTCCCTTACAAGGAGGGGGTCAGTGGTTCGAGCCCGCTATCGCCCACCACTTCATTTTTATCAAAAATCACGCCATAAATCCTCAATGCAAAAATTAACTTACTGATTTTAATTGGTTTATACATAATTGCATCCAGTAAGACTTTACTATCCCTCCCTCAGCTATTCTTCGTTTATTTTGCTTAAATATTCATATTGCTTATAAAGTATTATTCCTATTAAGATATGTACATATCGTTATATTGATCATTATATTGTTAATATAAACTTTTGAATTTTTAATGAATCCAAATATTGAATGAAACGATAACAAGACTTTTCCTTGTATTGTAGAGCCCTTAGTTTTTTTGAAACCAAAAATTAGTTAATAAAAATAAAGCATATCAACGTTATAAGTAAAATCACTTAAATGATAATGTTAAAGGATTAATCTATTTATAGTTTTATCTAAAATGAATTTTTATTAAAAACTATGATGGCAATGAAATTATGCTAGAAATTAAATTATGCCATACCACATGAACAGCCTTATGTTAGTTTGGATTAAATAGGTTATTAAGAATATTCTTAGTTGATATTAAAAAAATAACAAATAAAACTTTCATTGATATTACAACAAAAGAACATCTGTATAGTAGTATATTGGTGAATAATTCTAGTTATTCTCGTTTTGATAATCTTAAAGTTCAATAATTTTCGAGTGTTTATGTATTCATAATATTAAAATAAGATTATCAATAATCAGTAATGTTCATATTTTTGTGATATTCATCAAGTAAAGTGAATGTTCGACTTCCTTAACGTTAATGTTTTGTTATGTTGAATGTGTAGGTGCATTAAATTCACTAGGTTACTTTAAAAATATAGCGTTTAATTAATTTGTAGCATACAGTTCAAAAATGTAAGTTATTGATGTTTTATGTTGCGAAATGGTTATATATGTAAAACATATATTTTTTACTTTCTTTTACAGAAAATGCTCACTTAATGTGGTTTTTGACTCAAAAAACCACCAATGTTATCGTGAAACGATTAACTTTGTTACAGTGTTAAATTATTCTGTTTATTTCCTTTATTTTTGGATTTATTGGCGGGAAAGTGATTAGTTTTTAGTGAATTGTCTTGTGATGTGCTCTTTCACCTGAGCTTGCTTGGTGATATTCACTGGATATCAATTCATGTAACTGATTGATAACTAAGGGTCTATTTGCTAACTCGTCTTGTTTGTATAGAGAAAAATATTTTGTTACATAGTTGCAATGTCATTTTTGGACTAGTTGAAACTAATTAGAAGGCTAGTATATCATTCTCTTAGTGATGTTGGATGTATCACCATGTTTTTATCGATGAACTATATAGTACATATAAAATAACAATGAAAATGGCAGAAAATACCTGCTGATTTTTATTCAATTAATATAGATTGAAGCGAGAATGTTTATGAATACAAAATATCCTGTCGCTTGTGCAGTTGGACAAAAAATTAAATCTTTAAGAAAAGCTCAAGGCTATACAGTTTTCCAATTAGCTAAAGAGATCGACATTAGTGAACAACAACTATTTCGTTATGAACGAGGTGTGAATCGTATTGATATCGATTGTTTAGTTCGCGTATTAAAGGTATTAGGCGTAAATATGGGAGAATTCTTCAGTGAAGTTCTCCAGGATGATATCAATGCATCTGAGGAAAGAGAATCTAAAGGGTTTAACGACTCGCTTTATTCTCTCGTATAATATTAATTCTTTGCACACGTTTCATAATGAAACAAATTAAGTGTGGTAATTAAATTGTTTCAAATGAGAACGGTGAAATTAATTAACTCAATTTAATTAGTAAAAGTCATTGAATATATTAACCTCCCTCTTATATAGAGTACTTGCAAAAATAAAAGCCCCTTCGGGGCTTTTATTTTTTTATGCATACAAATTAGAAAACAAGCGTGGAAAAATGGAAATGGATTATCACTATTTTTACCATATTATTCCTGCTGGATTTTTACTGGCTCTAAAATAACGGTAACGATACGTGGACCGATCATTTCATCAATTTTTATTTGTATGTCATCTAGCTTAACTACATCCCCTTGAGTGGGTTCATTTTCAGTATTGACGTGAATAAATTGATTGAGTGTTTTATCGGAATCAACTTCAATCAAGATACCATACGATTCATAAATTTCATTTAATCGCGTTGTACCTTTTAAGCTTAAACCAGACTCAGGTAACTCCATAATGGTTGGCTCCGAAGACGTTTGTTCGGAGAATAATCTTTCTAGGAATAAGCGATTTTGTGGTTTTAGTACAACAAACAAATGATCATTCGCCATTAAGATTGTTGACCCGCGGGGGGGTAACACGCTTTTTTCTCGAGTGATCATCGCAATCACGGTTTGGTCCGGTAGTGCTAATTCAGATAATCGGCGTCCCACAGCAGAGCAGTCCTCGCCCAGAGTGTATTCGACTAAGTCAGCATCAATCTGGTCGACAGCGGTAATATCTAATGTCGCAGCGGGTATAAGCGGTGGTGGCTGCATAAGATTTAATTTGCGGGCAAAGTAAGGCAGTGTGGAACCTTGTAATGTTGCAGAAATTAGAACCACGAAGAAGACAACATCAAAAATAAGGTTGGCACCCGGTAATCCAAAAATAAAGGGGAAAATAGCCAAAATAATCGGGACAGAGCCTCTTAGCCCCACCCAGGAGATAAGTGCTATCTCATTTCGTGTGAAGCGAAATAGTTTGAGTACTGGGATAACGGCGAGTGGTCTTGCTACAAAGGTTAATACCAGTGCAATGAGCAACCCTTCCTGCCATACCTCAATTAACGAGCTAGGGTTAACCAGTAAGCCTAACATCACGAACATGATGATTTGGCTTAACCATGCCAGCCCATCATGGAATAAAAAGGTATTGCGTTGAAAAACAAACGAGTGATTACCAATAACCACACCCGTGACAAAAATAGATAAGAAGCCACTGCCACCTAAATTACTGGCGACACCGAATGAAAATAAACCACAGGCAGCCACTAAAACAGGATAAAGACCTGCGGCGAGTAACTTAATTTTGTTGATGATCTTTATTGAAATCCAACCAACCCCAATCCCAACAGCAGCACCGATTCCCATTTGACTAACAAATAATAACGCCAATTCACTGCCGGAAGCTTGTGGGTTCATTAGCAGTTGCAGCAGACCAACGGTTAAAAATATAGCCATCGGGTCGTTGGTTGCACTCTCTATCTCTAAAGTCGCCTGTAAACGCTCGTTTAGGTAAATGCCAGCATTGCGTAGCAGTGAAAATACGGCGGCGGCATCCGTTGAGCCAACAATGGCGCCTAAAAGTAACCCTTCAAGAAGTGGAATACCTAAAATATAGGCGGCGGCTAACCCGGTGATACCTGCGGTAATTAAAACACCAACGGTCGCTAAGGTGAACGCTGGTTTCCAGACTAGCTTAATTGATTTTACTGAGGTTTGTAGTCCACCATCGAAAAGGATTAGAGCAAGGGCAAGAGAGCCAACAGCATAAGAAACATTGACGTTATCAAAGGTAATTTTCCCTAAGCCATCCTCACCTGCCAACATGCCAATAAAGAGAAACATAACCAGCATAGGCAAACCCAGTCTTGCAGACAGTTTGCTCGAAAAAATACCGAGTAAAATCAATATGGATGAAAGCAATATAAGTTGTTCGATAGTCGGCATAATCAGTTTTCAGTTAGAGGTGGATAAAACGCTGACGATGCATCGTAAAGCGCGCGAGGTAGCTAAAGATGTTATCAAAGTGACTAAAATATACATTTAATGGTGTTTTTAGTCCCAAGAGGTCAAATAAACATTATGATGTATACTATTATGATTATATATGAATCATTTGAAATATATTGGTATTTTACTGCATTTTTTTAAATATAATTTTTAGAAATAGCTTATTTTTTTATTAAATTCGTGTTAATAGCGACTTTTTTTATGTGTAAATATTTTTTGAGGTGGAATTGAAAAGGGGAGAGGTGATGGGTAATTGTATGAGAAATCAATAAAAGTCGATGAAGATATTTCATCGACTTTATATTAACTAGTGAAAACGCGCCTTTCTTGCCAAAGTGTCACCAATAAACTGTATTCCTTGCACTATAATCACCAAGGTCACAACCGTAATTGCCATAGCAACATTATCAAAGCGTTGATAACCATAATTTAGCGCAAGGTCACCAACACCCCCACCGCCAACAGCTCCAGCCATCGCGGTTGCTCCAACTAACGTTATACTGGCAGCGGTTAAACTTAAAATTAATGATGACTTTGCTTCTGGTAAAATAAAGTGCCACACAATTTGCCAGTTGGTCGCCCCCATTGCATCGGCGGCTTCAATAATGCCTGAATGGACACTGAGCAATGAATTCTCGACCAATCTTGCCGTATAAGGCGCAATATAAATAACTAATGGCACAATGGCTGCGGTGGTGCCAATAGATGTTCCTACCACAAAGCGCGTTAATGGGATTATGGCCACTAATAAAATAATAAAAGGTAGTGAACGGAATATATTAATAATAGGGTTAATCACGCGATAAATACGTTTATTTTCCCAAATCCCTTCTGGTCGTGTAATAACTAATAAAATTCCCAATAAGATCCCGAATAGTGAACCTAGGACAAGCGCAATACTCACCATAGTGAATGTTTCTGACATGGCCAATAAAAATTGTTTACTTGTCAGTGCCGTTTCAAAAAACTCACTCATACTGTCCCCTTATTCACTGCAACGCCACGATGGCGTAAATAGGTTATGGCTTCATCAATATGTTGTTTATCTCCTAACATTTGAACAAACATACTGCCTAAAACGACGCCATTGATTTCTTTCATGTTGGCAAACAGGATATTGATTTTAATAATATTCTTGATAATAAGCTCATTCACCACTGGCTCTTGTGCCGATTTACCTAAAAACTCTAATCGATACACATCCTCTTGATGTTCAAGCTGATGGAGTACACGCTCCGGAATTTTTTCATTGAGTACCGTACCCACAAATTTTTGCGTGGTCGAATGTTGAGGATTGGCAAAAATATCAAGTACTGTGCCCTCTTCAACAATGCGACCGGATTCCATAACGGCGACACGATGACAAATCTGCTCAATGACTTCCATTTCATGAGTGACCAATAGAATGGTAATTTTCTGCTCACGATTGATTTTTTGCAGTAATGCCAAAATGGAGGCGGTAGTTTGTGGATCCAAGGCAGAGGTTGCCTCATCACACAGCAAGATTTGCGGATTATTAATTAACGCTCTTGCTATTCCAACACGCTGTTTTTGTCCACCAGAAAGCTGGTTAGGGTATTGGTATTTCTTATCGCTTAGCTCAACGTATTCGAGAATGTTATCTACGCGACGGGCAATTTCGTGCTTATCAATGCCGAGTAAAATCAGAGGCATAGCAACATTCTGCTCGACGGTCTTCGTTTCTAACAAATTAAAATGTTGGAAAATCATTCCGATGCTTTTTTTATGTGCTCGTATTTGGGATGGGGTATGCTCCGCTAAATTGTGCTGATCGACCTTGATGGAGCCACCGGTAGGCTTTTCTAATTGGTTGACTAAGCGGATCAAGGAGCTTTTACCTGCACCGCTATAACCAATAAAACCAAAAATATCACCTTTATTGATATGCAAATTAATATCTTGTAGAGCGACTAAGGATTGCCCATTTTTTTCATAGATCTTTTGGACATTGTTAAATTCAATCATCCTTTACTCCACATTTTCAATCAGTTGTACGCGCTGAGCGGGAGGCAAGGCAGGTTGCCATTCATCACCTAATAACTCATTCTCTGTACTGGTTTTAACCAACTCAAGGTGCTGCTGTCGATGGGCAAGATACAACTTGGCGGCAATATGATCCGCTAAACGCTCAGCTCCGGTATTGGTACCTGGGATCAGACCAATTACGGGGCCCATGCTGAGTGAGGCACTTAAATTGAAGCAATAAAAGTGGTCGATAAACGGAAATTCGTAACCCGATTTTGCTTGTAATTCAAAGTGTTCACCAAGATAGGGATGCGCGGCAAGTTCATCATTTTCTTCACCTTTCGGTGGGGTATAAACATCTTTCCATGTTTTAATAAACGGTGCTAAGCGATGAAATGCGCTGTGTTTCTGCCAATTCAGTCGATAGCCTGTCGCTAAAATGAGGTAATCAAAAGAGAAGTCCCCCTGAGTGGTGGAAACGTGCAATTTATTCTCTTTGATGGTGACATCATTGACTTGCGTATCGAAGTTAAAATATGCATGAGTATGGCGAGAAACACGCAGTGTGCTGCCATGAGGGGCTGGGGTTTTCGCTTTCAAAACATAGTCGGCATAATGCCATTTTTGCGCATCGGTAAAATACCCATAGGCATTGGTAAAACCGGCACTTCCAGCAACTTTCCCACGGTTTACTCGCGGCATCTCTTTGGCTCGGATCAATAGCTCAACAGACTTAGCACCATGTTCTAATGCAGTGGCTGAACTGTCCATCGCGCCTGCACTGTAGCCTACAACGCCAATATCGAGCCCGTTAAATCTCTCATAGTTGCTACCCGCATATGAATGCTCCCAGTATTGAGTTGGGATTTTATCCATAAATTCTGGGATATTCGGCTCGCTAAATGACTCCATACCCGTTGCAATCACAACATGCTGCGCGATAAAAGAGACCTGTCCATTGGGAGTGTCGAACGTTAATTCACGACCTTGAGGGATTAATTTAACATCGACTAATTGGTGCTGATTCAGCAGTGTGGGTGCCGTCATGGTTTTAAACCATTGTAGGTACTCACCCCATTGTAAACGTGGAATTTTATCGAGATTTTCCCACGCGTCATCGCCAAATTGAGCTTTAAACCAGGCTTGGAATGTTAAAGAGGGAGAGGCGAGAGCAGGGCCGACAACCTGTTTAGGTGACCGCAAGGTTTCCATCAAAGCTGGCGTTTGCCAAGGGCCTTCTTTGCCGGAAGGTGCTTGGTCAAAAACGATGGCGTTAATCCCCCGTAATTTCAAGGCAAAAGCCGCAGTAATTCCCGACATGCCCGCACCGATAATGGCAACATTAATCTGTTGTTTATCAAGATCTTCATCTGATAGCGACCATGAACCAATCGGTAAATTAAGATACTGCAAATCCTGATTTATTTGCGCCTCTAGAGCGGCTAATCCAATAACCTCATCCATGGTATTACTCCTTATTTTCAGGGAGTTCAAACGGTTCTCCCAATGTCAGCATTAAGCGATTAGCCCATGAGAAAAAAGCACTGGATTGAATTAAATCGAGTAATTCTAGCTCCGTTAACCCCAATGAACGTAATTGTTCGATTTGTTCAACAGAGGCTTGAATAGGCGTAGCTGAGAGCGAAGCGACAAGAGAAACGGCAGCTAAAAGCCTTGGTTCATAGCCTTCAGCAAGCACGCTTCCGGCGGGCGTTGCTAACAGTTTCTCGACATCAACGAGATGTTCTTTTGCATACTGGCTAGCTTTGCGCGCATGAACTGAGGCGCAATAAATGCAGCCATTCACTTTACTGACCGCAGCGGCGGCAAACTCTCTCTCCCAACGAGGTAATCCGCCAGAGGTATAAAAAATACCACGGTCTATCTGTGTACGTAGCGCTAAAATTTCGCTTTGATGAGCTAACAGAAGGAAATACTCAGAATTTAATTGTCCATGTTTTTTCAGAGTTTGAGTTTCATCGTCGCTTAACGAATTGACATCTCGTGCAGATAACCAAGATTCCCAACCTAATTGCTGTTGTGTAAAAGCGGTTGGTGATGATTGTCCTAATTGCGTTGTCGCTGTGTGACTCCAATTTCCTGCTGTAATTGGAAAGTGCTGAACTGCTTTATTATCTGAATTCGGATTCTGTCCAACTAATAATTCCAATCCAGCAACTAAGCGGGATTGATAAGTCACAAATGTAATTAACTGAGCCAATAAAATAATATCGGACTCGGACCATCCTTGTTGAATAAATTGTTGCGTTAAAGCGTAATCCGCTTGATTTGGATTGCTGGTTAATACTCGAAGATATTTCTCTGCAAGCGCAATCTCAGGTGTTATTTCGACGATGGATTGTGATGATAATAATTCAGCATAATATTTTGCGAGTAATATTGAACCAGTAATTTTTGCCACGGAAAGCGCAAAATAATATTTCACATTTAGAGGCAGTATTTGAGAGGGTACAGAAAAAATGGCCTCAAAAGCGGCTTGAGTATTCTCTGTTGCAACCGGTCTTTCTGCGCGGGTCTTCGCTAATTTTGAGTCTGGTGTCAGGTTAAGAATATTGTTAATTAAATCAAATTTTACTGTCATAAATAACTCACTTTATTTAAGTTTTTTTATCTCCTTCATTACATATCAATCACATCATTATTCGAACTACCATTTTGTTATATGGTTATAACCATTTTGGATTGGTTAATTTTTATATTCATTTCTATTTAAGTTATAACGAACGGATCTAAGACGTTAAATAAATCCTGTTTATACTCCGGTCGATTGGCAATATTAAAAATTGAATGTAATCACTATAGGGAATAGCAAATGTTCAAACAAAAAATAATAAATTTATCTTTAGTGGCAACCGCAATCATTGTATTGGCAGGATGTGGTGATAATAAAGAAAAAGACAGTTCAGATAAAAAGCAAATTACGATTGGCTTCGGTGTCGGGAATTATATTGATCAGGTCGATAAAGGCATTGTGCCTATTTTAGAGAAAAAAGGTTACCAAGTGACGTTACGTCAGTTTTCACAAAATAGGCAAATTAACCCTGCATTTGAGGAAGGGGCAATTGACGCATCAGTAAACCAAAGTCGCGCGTATATGGAAGCGTATAACCAAAAAAATAACATTAATATGGTCGCATTGGCCGATTCACCAAGCGCACCGCAGAGTCTACGTTCTAATAAGCATAAAACGCTGGATGACGTGCAAGATGGCATGATTGTGGCGCTGTCAAATGATCCTGTAAATGCGGAACGTGGTGCTCGAATTTTAGAGCAACTGGGTTGGATTAAAATCAAGCCGAATGTCAGTACGCTCAGCTTTAGCGTCAATGACATTGAACCTGCAAAATATAAGCTCGATATCCGTGAAACAGATGCTGCACAAGGTTTACGTCTATTGGATGATGTGGATTTTGTGGTGGTGAATGGTAACTATGTGGCGAGTGCAGGGCAGCGTATTGCGGATGGTTTAGTTGTTGAAAATTCACCACTTGAGCATCGCGTTGTGGTTTCTGTGCTACAAAAAGATCTCGATACTCAATGGGCTAAAGATTTAAAAGAGGCTTTTGAATCAAAAGAGTATGCGGATTATATTCGCTCTCAGCGTATTTATGATGGTTTTATTGAACCTGCTGCGTGGGCAAATTATTCTAAATAATATTCGAATCTTCGTTGCCAATTTGGTGAAAAAATTGGCAACAGATCGTTTAGAAAGATAGACAAACGCCATAGAGTTGGTTATTACCTATTCAGAATAAATAAAAATAGCAAAATAAAATTGTCTTGATAAAGACCAAAAACAGATAGGGGAAAATGATGGCGAACGAGATTTTAAATGCACTAAAGGTATTAAAATCCAAAAAATGGGTGGATTTAACACACAGCTTTGATAAAGATTCTCCTCATTTCTTTATGTTTGATTCTGCAGAATTTAAAACATTATTTGGCTACTCTGATGGTTTTTTTGCTCAGCAATTTACCTTTCCTGGGCAATACGGTACGCATATTGACGCGCCTTGCCATTTTGTGGAAGGAAAACGTTTTTTACATGAATTGGAACTGCAAGAATTGGTCTTACCGCTGATTGTTATCGACCAATCTGGGCGGGCTGCACAAGATCCTAATTTTGCTTTTTCTCGTGATGATGTTTTAGCCTTTGAGCGCGAGTATGGGCGAATCGAACCCGATAGCTTTGTGGCGCTACGTACAGACTGGCATAAACGTTGGCCTTCCCAGGAAGCGATGGATAATAAAGACGCTGAAGGTAATAACCAAATTCCGGGGTGGGGTATGGATGCGCTCAAGTTTTTATTTGAAGAGCGTGGCATTAAAGCCATTGGGCATGAGACATTTGATACTGATGCAGCAAAAGATTTTCGCCAAAATAATGCGCTATTAGGCGAATATTACGTATTAGAGCAAGATACTTACCAAATAGAGTTGATGGCGAATTTAGATCAATTACCAACTCGTGGCGCCGTGATTTTTAATATTGTCGCTAAACCTAATAATGCGAGTGGGTTTCCTGTTCGCTCATTTGCTATTCTTCCCTGAAAATCTTAAACGCCTTTCTCAGTTAAATAAGCTGAGAAAGGCGTCAGTTTTATAACGCAAACAGAATCCAAGCGGTGGCTAATAACATACAGAGCACCGCGACAATTCCCCCTGATTTAGCAAATTCTGAGAATGTAATTTTCACGCCATAAGCAGCGGCCTGTTCCACCACAATAATGCCCGCCAAACTACCAAATACAAATAAGTTACTGGAAAAGCCGGAGCCAAGCACCAATGCGGCGCCTAATGCATCAGCGTTACCGTCTGGCGTTAAAAAAGGCACCAGCAACATGACGGAGGGGTTATTTCCGACAATAGTACTAAGAACGCCAGTTACTAAAAACAGAATGAAAGGGTTATTGAGTTCAACACCATGGGCGCGTAAATCATTCAACATTTGCTGCGGTAATCCTGTTCCAGCAAATGCCGCGTTGACGACAAATAATCCCATGATTAATAGTAATAAATTCCCATCCACTAACTTAAGCATATCGCTAGACGCAATGGAACGGTTCAGTAATAGGAAACCCGCAGCCGTTAATGCGATTAACTCTTTTGGTATATCACTCACCACAAAAGCCACAATCACGGCGAGTGTGATCACACCAGCTTTAGCCGTTTCCCATATATCGAGTGGTGTTGGAGGAGAGACCGTTTTAGGGGTATTAGTCGGCTCTTTAGCTAAGTACCAGCGGTTGCGATATAACCACACTAATACCAGCCAAGTGAGCGGTAAAGATAATAATGCCGGTATTGCCGAGGATTGTAATAAGCCCACAAAGGAAATATCTAGCCCCTGTGCCGCAATCATATTTTGCGGACTACCAATTAGCGAGCCTGTTGCACCGTTGTTGGCGGCAAAACAGAATCCAAGCAGAAACGGGATGGGATTAAGTCCGCGAGATAGCGTGATGGAGACCAATAACGGCGTCATCGCGACGACAACCACGTCGTTGGTTAAAAGTGCGGAAAGTAATCCGCCAACGGCGATTAGTACGGCAAGCAGCGTAGGCGCACTGACTTTGAGCATCGCCACGCGATCTGCTGTCCAGCTATAAAAGCCCGAAACCACAAACGAAGCCGATACCACCATCAAACCAAATAGCATGCCGATAGTGCGGTAATCAATGGCATCCCAAGCATGAGGTGGCGTGATGCTGTCGATGGCCATCATTGCTAATGCACCGATGACGGCGGCACCCGTTCTATCAACTTTAAAGCCGGGCAGTTTGCCAAATGCCATGGCGATATAGACCAAGACAAAAATAATAATGGTAAGCGTCATATTATTCACATTTTTTCTGAAAGATTAGGGGGATTTTACGGTGAATAAAATTGCAGGCAAGATAAAAAACGTTTAGTTTTTAATTAAGTAAATAGCATCTAACTAAGATATTCGTAATTCGATGTTATTCGAGCAATAAGCGATAATTAATTTGCTGGCTGGAAGTTTCTGCATAATAAATAAAATGAGGTTGTTATGAAAATTACAGTTACACATGAGATTACCCCTGAAGATAAAGAAGAATTATTTACTGGGCTAAGAAGCTACAACCGATCTTTTTTACAAAATAGCTATTTTGGACAACTTGGTGTGTATAGCAAAGATGATAATGGGATCATGCAGGGTGGGCTTTTCGCATCGATTAAAGGTCGATGGTTATGTATTGATTATTTGTGGGTGGATGAGTCAATGCGTAAGAATGGATTAGGTAGCCAATTAATGCATGTCGCAGAAGAAGAGAGTAAGAAACTTGGTTGTCATAATGCATTGGTGGATACCTTTAGTTTCCAAGCTTTGCCATTTTATGAAAAACTGGGTTATGTGAAACAACTGTCACTCCCTAATTTCCCTGAATTAGGCATGCAGCGGCATTATCTTTCTAAAGAGATATAATAATCTTTATATCACCAGTTTATCTTTTAGTTTATGTGAGCAGATGGGCTTGTTGGCAAGGATTGGCTATCTATCCATTGAGATAATATTTGTTTTGCAGTTAATCTTAATGGTGTATTTGTTGTGACAGAGGAATTTAAATATTGCGTAGAATATTCTAACAAATATCCATTCTTAAAAATAAACCAGCGGTCTGTCATTTGAGTTGTGGCTTCTGGTTGTGGTTTATCATGATAAACAAATAGCTGATAACCATCCTGCTTCGTTTGCTCATCCGGCGTTCCTTCTATTTGCATCACTTGGTTTGCTGTCATCCCTGCCATAACCACGGAAGGCGACTTCTCCATCGTACAACCCATCAGAAGAATAGCAATCAATAAGGCAAAAAGTGTTCGCATTGTGGTCAGCCCATCAAATAGGAATATGAGCAAAATAATATAGAGGAAGAAGTAAAAGCGAAATAGGGCGAAGAAAGATTGGGACAGTTCTTGGTGCGGGATTTGTCCCCTGCAGGAATCGAACCTGCAACTAGCCCTTAGGAGGGGCTCGTTATATCCATTTAACTAAGGGGACATTGAGATGTTGATAAATAGCGCTTGGCATTTTACTGTCCACCCTCCATCGAATCAAGCTGTTACACTCAAATTCTCTGCTTTTATCTTTTTTATTCTTTTCTTTGTTGGGTTTTTAAGCATCTGACGGTTGAGTCTAAAATAATTTCAGATAAGTCTATCCCTATGTTAATGCACTAATTAATGACATTTACTGAAGTGACTCGAGCATTTGGGGTAATTCGAATGTATTTCTTATGATAAGTTGATAATTAAATAGGTTATAATTATATCTATATGGCAATTAAACCACTCAAAACGCTTAACAGATTTTTCTATTTGCTTTTATGATAAAGCGATTAGCAATAACGATAAAAACACCATGGCAAGGTGGACTAAAGGATGGAGAGAATGATGAAGTTTCGCATAAGTAGCGTTCTTCTCGCGGGAGTTTTAATGGCCGGATGCGCCAGCGTTGATCCAGAAACGCAGCAGCGTTCAGACCCGTTAGAAGGCTTTAACCGAGCAATGTTTAACTTTAACTATAATGTCTTAGACCCATATGTCTTAAGACCTGTAGCCGTTGCTTGGAATGATTACGTGCCAATGCCTGCTCGAAACGGACTCAGTAACTTTCTCGGCAACCTTGAAGAACCAGCCAGTATGTTAAACAGCTTTTTCCGTGGAGAAGTGGAGCAAGGCTTTAAGCACTTTAACCGCTTCTTCTTGAACTCGGTGTTTGGTATCGGTGGCTTAATTGATGTTGCTGGCATGGCAAACCCTCAGTTAGTCAAAGAAGAACCGAAGCGTTTCGGAAATACGTTAGGCTACTATGATGTGGGTTACGGTCCATATGTGGTTTTACCGGGTTATGGCAGCGCAACATTGCGTGAGCAAGGCGGTAACCTAGCAGATGATCTCTACCCAATGCTGAGTTATTTAACGTTCTGGATGTCAGCGGGTAAATGGGCACTGGAGGGTATAGAAACCCGGGCAAGATTACTTGATTCTGATGGATTGCTGAAAAGCTCTTCCGATCCTTACTTAATGTTCCGCGAAGCTTACTTCCAACGTAATGATTTCTTATCTAAAGGGGGAACGCTGCAACCAGCAGATAACCCAAATGCGGCGGTCATTGAAGGGGAGTTGGATTCGATTGACTAATTGGTTGATCGATTGATTCGGTGGGGTTTATCACTCTCTATGTTTTTTTGGACATCAGAGAGTGATAAATAAACTGCTAGTCATTGTCCTGTTTTCCTCGTTGGATGACTGTGTCAATCACGGCACTGACGACTAACACGCTAACAAAGCTGATAGTAAATAATGTTCCCATAATGCCCTCCTATGTTTTTTCCATGGTTTTCCTCAGATGGTAGCTTAGTGAGCAACTTTACTGCGTCTTCATGTCAAAAAGATGAAGGGCAGCATCGTAGTTAAAAATCGATTTAAAAATGGTTGGGTGGATACTTATGACTGGGATCAGTACATGAATAAGCCGCAGGAATGCTTTTAACAATAAAATAACATCGGGCTATAATTAATATATAAATCTGTACAAAAAAAAGTCAAGAAAAAATTTGGCTTGAGGATGATTTTTCTGCGAAGAGCATAAAAAGAAAGTGAAGCAGAGGAAGATATCAGGGGAGCGAACTCCCCCGATAAGATATAACTGATTAGAAGGTATAGTTAAAGTTAACGCCGTATAACCATGCAGAGCCTTCAGATTTGAAACGAACTTCGGTAGTAGGATCTTTTTCGTTCAATTTTTCATTGATATTAACCTTTTTACCGTACATATAGGCAATACCTAAGTCCACAGAGGCATCTTTGTTAAATGCATAAGTGGTACCTGCGGTTAGCCAGTAACGGTCTTGGTCAGGAATAGAAATTGAACGGTATTTAGATGGCACTGGGCTTTCATCGTAAGCAATACCGGTACGGAATGTCCAGTTATCATCGTAGAAGTAAGTGGTACCTAATGCTAAGCGCCACGCATCATCAAAGTTTTCTGGTTTATGGAATAGCTCTTTGCCATCACTTTTTCTATATGCAGTTAAATCTTTGAAAGTACTCCAACCTGTATAAGAAACACTGTAGTGCACTGCCCATTTCGGATCGACTTTATGGTAACCGGAGAATTCCCAAACATCAGGTAGGTTTAAATCTAAAGTTCCCTTAACAGTTTTACCACCCGTTGGGTTAAGCGCTTGAATTGGTGGTAATGGAAGGTTTGGGATCCCGTTAGAATATTTACCATCTTCAAATTTCACTTTCACTTTTGAACGGTAGGTAAAACTTAAACGGTTATCTTGGTTGATTTCATACAGAAGACCTGCGTTCCAACCATAACCCCAATCATCACCTTTTAATTTAGCGGCATCTGTGCTTGGTGTAATACCTAATGATGGTGGGAATTTTCCTGCACCAATGCCCATGTGACGCGTAATTTCAGCATCGGCATACACGGCATTCGCACCTAAACCAAAACTAAAGTTGTCATTGATGCGATAGGCACCACTTAAATTCAAGTTAACGGTTTTTAAATCTGTTTTACCGCCAACTAAGCCTGCCGCATAATCTTTATGGAAGTCAGTAGAGAGACCAAAGTTAGTGGTCATTGAGGTACCTACAGCCCATTTGTCATTAATTGGGAAGATAAAGTGAGCGTTAGGTACTACGGCATTAGGAGCGATGTTGTTGGCAGTAAATGCATCGCTATCACGCCCTTTGATATCTACGGTTGGGTCAATATAAACCGCACCAATTGACATGGTTGGTCGATCAAATAACATCATTGCAGCTGGGTTGCGGCTGCCTTCACTTGCGTTGTCGCCGACGGCTCCTGCGCCTGAAAATGCACGTCCTAAGGCTGAGGTTGAATATTCATTCAGCAAAAAACCAGCTGCGCTTGCATTGGAAGAGATAACAGCCACTGCGATTGCTAAAGCTGATCGAGCAAATAGGTTTTTCTGGTTCATGACCAAAACCCTCTTGTATGTTTTATTTAAATAAGCGACTTCTATCGCAAGAAGCGCTGAATTGTAGGGTCGCTTGCCGCAATGACAAATCAGACCAGTTCACTGAGTATAGGTCTGACCACTGGGTATGTTGCAAGGTTGTTTTGTTTTTGTGCGATTTTTCTTTTCGAAAATGCGATGTAATTAACAAAATGGCAACATTCGCATGAGCTTAACGAGTAATAAGTGCTCATATAAGGAGCTAGATCAAACTTATGTTGGATTATTAGCAACTAAATTTGATATCACTAGTGTTTGGCACTTTTTCAGCGTTATGATACTGACTTAACAGTTTGTTCATTGGGAGAATAAAATGACTGATGCGATTAAACGTTGTAGCGCGGATGAAACGGCTGCGTGCTGCTGTGTAGATGTGGGTACAGTTCTGGAAAATAAAGATTGCACCGCATCGTATCAGCAAGTTTTCGCCACTCAGCAAGACGCTGAAGCGATGCTGAAAACACTCACAGAAAAAGCCAAATCTGTTGAGTCAGAACCGTGCGAAATTACTCACTCAATCAACCCTGTTGCAGGTGGTGTAGAGTTATCCGCGAACTTTACATTTAGCTGTGAAGCAGAAAGTCTGATTTTTCAATTAGGCTTACGTTAATCAAACGTTTGAATTCCTTTTTAAAGCCCATTAACTCTATTATTTCGCAGATGCGTCATTTTTAGAAGTGAATGGGTTTTTTATTGCTAAAAACTTACCTAATTTCCCCTCTTTATTGCCAATTAATTGTAACTTGTGTGTGAGCTCGCATTTTTTATCGACGCTGATTGATAAATGTGAAGAATATGTTAACAATCGATACAGGTCAGACCTCTCAGTTTAATCACAACAATTCTACTTATTTTTCTTTTAGCAGGAGCGACCATGAATCAACTCTCCCACCATGGCGATAATAAACATGCCACAAAAGAAAGGATTGCCATTGTTAGTGGATTACGTTTGCCTTTTGCTAAACAATCCACAGCCTACCAGAACACGCCAGCGGTAGATTTAGGCAAAACCGTCGTTGCAGAACTACTGCATCGTAGTGATATTGACCCGTCGATTATTGAACAATTGGTTTTCGGGCAAGTGGTTCAAATGCCGGAAGCGCCTAATATTGCCAGAGAAATTGTGTTAGGTACTGGCATGAGTGTCTCGACGGATGCTTACAGTGTTTCTCGCGCCTGTGCTACCAGCTTTCAAGCGATTGTGAATGTGGCGCAAAGCATGATGGTGGGGGATATCTCCGTGGGTGTCGCGGGTGGAGCAGATTCATCCTCCGTGCTGCCTATCGGTGTATCGAAAAAGCTCGCTGCCACGCTATTGGCGTTAAGTAAGGCCAAATCCTTTGGGCAAAAATTATCGCTTATCAGTAAATTACGCCTGAAAGATTTAGCGCCCGTTGCGCCAGGTGTCGCGGAATACTCGACGGGATTACGTATGGGAGATACCGCCGAGCAGATGGCGAAAAGTTACCATATTAGTCGCGAGCAACAAGACGAATTAGCTCATCGCTCTCATTTGCTGGCAGCTAAAGCTTGGAAAAGTGGCGTGCTAGAGCAAGAAGTGATGACCGCGTATATGCCACCTTACAAGCAAGCATTTTCGCAAGATAACAACGTGCGTGAAAATTCCGTGCTCGCTTCCTATGCGAAACTCAGACCTGCGTTTGATAGAAAACACGGTAGCGTGACCGCAGCCAATAGCACACCATTAACTGATGGGGCGGCTGCTGTGTTGATGATGACTGAATCTCGAGCAAAAGCATTGGGTTATACCCCGTTAGGGTACATCAAAAGTTATGCTTTCTCGGCAATCGATGTGTGGGAAGATATGCTACTGGGACCTTCCTACGCCACACCGATTGCATTACAAAGAGCGGGGCTTTCTCTGCAAGATTTGACTTTGATTGATATGCACGAAGCGTTCGCTGCTCAAACACTCTCCAATATTCAAATGTTTGCCAGTCAAAAATTTGCTCAAGAAAAACTTGGCTTGTCGAAAGCGATTGGGGAAATTGATATGGATAAATTTAATGTGCTGGGTGGTTCTATTGCTTATGGTCATCCTTTTGCCGCGACAGGAGCGAGAATGGTGACCCAAACATTGAATGAGCTACGTAGACGCGGAGGCGGATTTGGGTTAACCACAGCGTGTGCGGCGGGTGGGCTTGGTGTAGCAATGATTTTGGAGGCGGAATAATGACGCAACATTCAGCAGTCATCACAGAACCTGCATTCACATTAAAGATAGTAAATGGCAATGTTGGTGTGATTTACATTGATGTTCCTAATGAAAAAGTGAACACCCTAAAGGCGGAGTTTGCACAGCAATTTCATGCCATTTTACAGCAAGCACAATCGACATCAGGTCTGAAAGGCTTGGTGATCACCTCGGGCAAAAAAGACAGTTTTATCGCAGGAGCAGATATTAGCATGATAGCTAACTGCACCAGTAAAGAGCAGGCGAGTGAGCTATCTAAGCAGGGGCACACTCTGTTCGATAAAATTGAAAATTACCCATTACCGATTATTGCGGCTATTCATGGCGCGTGCCTTGGTGGTGGCTTGGAGTTAGCGCTCGCTTGTCATGCGCGCATTTGTTCTGATGACGATAAAACCAAACTGGGTTTACCTGAAGTGCAGTTAGGGTTACTGCCAGGATCCGGCGGAACTCAGCGTTTACCGCGTTTAATTGGGATCCCAAATGCTTTAGATATGATGCTGACAGGACGCCAATTAAAAGGCAAACAAGCGTTAAAAATGCGATTAGTCGATGACGTGGTTCCGGTTTCGATTCTACTGGATACGGCGGTTGAACTGGCGCAGAAAGGGGGCGTAAAACGTAAAGCTCTCCCTTGGCAACAGCGTTTACTCAGTAGCAAGTTATTGCGTAATAAAGTGTTTTCCAGCGCAAAAGAGAAAACATTAAGTAAAACTCAAGGACACTATCCGGCACCAGAAAAAATTATTCAGGTGGTGAAAGCGGGTATGAATAGCGGGCTAAAAACGGGGTTCGCTGAAGAAGCCAAAGCGTTTGGTGAACTGGCGATGACGCCAGAATCTGCCGCATTACGTAGCCTATTTTTTGCCTCTACTGCATTGAAAAATGAAACTGGGGCGGACGCTAAACCGCAAATTATCAAACAAGTGGGTGTGCTTGGTGGTGGGTTGATGGGCGGTGGCATCGCTTATGTGAGTGCGGTATTGGGTAAATATCCAGTACGCATTAAAGATATTTCAGACAAAGGTATCGCTCAAGCTCTGCGTTATAGCTGGGATCTGCTTTCCCAGCGAGTGAGTAAAAGGCGCTTACAGCCTCGGGAGCGGGATGCAATTATGGCTCGGATCTCGGGAACATTGACCTATCAAGGACTAGAGTCAGCGGATATTGTGGTGGAAGCCGTGTTTGAAGATCTGGCTCTGAAACGTAAAATGGTGCAAGAAACCGCAAAAATGTCAGATGGAAAAGCGATTTTTGCCTCAAATACCTCTTCATTACCCATCCATCGAATTGCGGAAGGTAGCCCCCATCCTGAGAAAGTGATTGGGCTGCACTATTTTAGTCCCGTGGATAAAATGCCACTGGTGGAAGTGATCCCTCATCAGCAAACGGATGCCACCACCATTGCAACCACGATTGCCTTTGCTAAGCGCCAAGGTAAAACCGCCATCGTCGTTGGTGATGATGCGGGCTTCTATGTGAACCGTATTCTGGCACCTTATTTGTGTGAAGCGGCGCAATGCCTTGTGGAAGGCGCGGCGATTGACCATATTGATAAGGCGTTAGTGAAATTTGGTTTCCCAGTTGGACCTTTCCATCTACTTGATGAAGTGGGTATCGATGTTGGAACCAAAATTTTACCGATTCTCGTTGAACGCTTTGGCAACCGTTTTAAAGCCCCTGATGCGCTTGACAAAGTGGTCAACGATGACCGTAAAGGGAAGAAAAACGGCCGTGGTTTTTATGTTTACGGGCAGTCAAAAAGTAAGTTAGCTTTCTGGAAAAAATCCACAAAACGTCAAGTTGATCATGGTATTTATTCACTGATTAACATTCACCCCTCAACGTCAACGAGCCAAACAGATATCGCTCAACGCTGTGTTATGTTAATGCTCAATGAAGCTGCTCGCTGTTTAGATGAGAAGATTATTCGTAGTGCGCGAGATGGGGATATTGGTGCGGTATTTGGTATTGGTTTCCCGCCATTCTTCGGGGGGCCTTTCCGTTATATGGATAGCCTTGGTATCAGTAAAACTGTGGAAACGTTGCAACACTTAGCGGAAAAACAGGGTGATAAGTTTGCGCCGTGTGATTTATTGATTGAAATGGCACAGTCTAATCGCACGTTTTATCCGGTGAATGATCATGAAAAAAATGCATCATCGACGGAAGAAAATAACGATATTTATTAAGCGATAATCGCTGTTTAATCAACCTGATGCCACAGTTAAACGCTGTGGTTATCAGGTTTTTTTATGGCTGAATAACCAAAAATGTCAGTAAAAAACAATGTAAATCATTTTATTTGCAACGGGTTTGTTGCAGAATCTCTCCTCACCCAACTGATGGTTATCTTTAACAATAATTATCTTAACAAAAAGACCCGTATTCTCTTGTGGGACTACGGCACAGATGGTGGATTATGCAAGTTTATATTATGCGTCACGGTGATGCGGCGATTCAGGCGGCGAGTGATTCAGCAAGGCCATTAACCCAAAAGGGAAAAGATGATTCGGTACTGATGGCGAAATGGTTACAAGCCCGTCAACCTCAGATTGATACGGTATTAGTGAGCCCCTATTTACGCGCAGAGCAGACATTACAAGTGATGCGTGATGCGTTATCGCTGCCAGCACAAGCGCAAATCATGGAAGGGTTAACCCCTGGAGGAAATGCGGATTGGGTTGCCTCTCAAATTCGAGACTATGCATTTAGTGGTGCCAAAGCAGTTTTAGTGGTTTCGCACCTGCCACTGGTTGGCTATTTGGTCTCGGAGTTATGTCCCCACGAAGCACCGCCAATGTTTACAACATCGACGATTGCATGTGTTGAAGTGGATACTGAGCAGATGAAATGCCACTTAGAATGGATGCTCAGCCCATCGCAGATTTCGTTGACCCAATCTTAAGTTTGAGCATCCTAGGAGATGAAAACTAAACGAAGTGAGTGCTTAACGACGAGCACTCTCAGTCGTTTCAATTAATAATAGCAACGAAGCATTGCCACCCCACTCTTTAGGGGCTTGGTGAAAAGCAACAATATCAGGATGTTGAGCTAACCACAGTGGCGTTTGCTGCTTCAAAATATGCTTACCGTGCCCATGCATGATGCAGGCACAATGGACATTTTCCCGCTTACAGGCCGCAATTAACGCACCAATTTCTTGTTTCGCTTCCATTTGGGTCAACCCATGGAGATCCAGAAATAACTCCGGCACATAGTCTCCACGACGTAATTTTTTCAACTCATACGGGTTGGCATCCGGTCTTAAATAACGAGTAGGACCTTCATTATCGAGCTGTGGTTGAAATTCATCAGAAAAATAAAACGAAGCATCCACTTGTTCTTGCTGAACTTTTTTACTGGATGGTTGAGTGACTTTCGCGCGAATAGGGGCATGCACTATTTGGTCTTGGTGAATTTTCTTAGCACCTTGAATAGCGTCTTTAAAGAGATTGATGTCGCCATCTTCTAAGGCGAATTTATTTTTAGTCATTGTTTATAAATCAATTGTTAATAAATGATGCTTTCTTGGATGTGCAAAACAGAACCCACAAAACGGATCCCACAAAACGGATCCCACAAAACGGATCGTAGTGTAACTCATTTTTCCCATGAACGGTTATCATAGAATATTTTTAGCGCTGCGTAACAAATTTATAACTTTTACGTGAGTAGACATTGACAACAGACCGATAAGTAGTCTAATTGTATATACATATCTATACGTTTATATCTGTACCTTTCATATGTGAAGCCGAATCGGGTTTCTGCTGCCATGGGATGATTTATGTTATTTAAAGCACACGCAAATGATGTGATCTGGCGTAACGGGCGGATCGCCACAATGAATACTGAACTTGGAACGGCATACGGGTTACTGGAAAATTACGATTTAATCATTCGTGGTGAGCAGATCATTGCCATTCACCCAAGTGACCAAGTAGATGCCAACGGTTGCCACATCATTGATGTTGAAGGTCGCTTAATCACACCGGGACTGATTGATTGCCATACCCACTTAGTGTTTGGCGGTAACCGAGCCGCAGAGTGGGAACAGCGCATGAATGGCGTCTCCTATGAAACGATTAGTGCACAAGGTGGCGGGATCAATTCCACCGTTCGCTCCACGCGAGCCATGAGTGAAGCTGAGCTATTTGAGGTGTCGAAACCGCGTTTAGACGCGTTGATCCGTGAAGGTGTCACCACCATTGAAATGAAATCGGGCTATGGTTTAGATCTTGCCAACGAAGAGAAACAACTGTCAGTGGCAAAACGATTATTTGCAGCTTATCCGATAGATGTGTCCTCGACATTACTTTCCGCGCATACGGTTCCACCAGAATATAAAGGTAAAGCAGACGATTACATTGACCTTATTTGCGATGAAATTATGCCGCAGCTATGGAAGAAAGGGCTATTTGATGCGGTGGACGTGTTCTGTGAAAGTGTTGGCTTTTCTCTTAAACAAAGCGAGAAATTATTCTTAGCAGCGAAAAAATTAGGAATTCCAGTAAAAGGGCATGTGGAGCAACTCTCTAATTTAGGGGGAAGCGAGCTGGTGGCGGAGTTTAACGGGCTATCAGTCGACCATATTGAATACTTAGATCTCCAAGGTATTCAGGCCCTCAAACGCAGTGGAACCGTGGCGGTATTATTACCCGGTGCGTTCTATTTTTTACGTGAAACCAAATTACCGCCGATTGAATTATTACGCGAAAACCAAGTGCCCATGGCCATCTCTACAGACTTTAACCCAGGCACCAGCCCATTTGCTTCACTGCGTATGGTGATGAATATGGCGGCGGTATTATTTAGACTAACCCCTGAAGAAATTTGGGCAGGAGTGACTCGTCACGCGGCGAAAGCCCTAGGGCGAGAAAACAGTCTTGGGCAACTACGCGTAGGCTATCAAGCCAACTTTGTGGTCTGGAATGCTAAGGATCCGGTAGAAATGATTTATGAACAGGGCACTAATCCATTAAATC
Organism: Providencia sp. PROV202; assembly: GCF_028479565.1. Taxonomy (NCBI): domain Bacteria; kingdom Pseudomonadati; phylum Pseudomonadota; class Gammaproteobacteria; order Enterobacterales; family Morganellaceae; genus Providencia; species Providencia sp. PROV202. The sequence continues at coordinate 189,073 of NZ_JAMPNV010000010.1, forward strand.
AGCGCGTTTATCAAGGAAAAGTCACCCACAAAAATTAATGGTTTATTTTAGTTAAAATAGAAAAAGCGTTTTTGTTTTTCAGGTTATAATACTATTTGCTCATAAAGTTCTGATTGCTGCCTAAGAATATCATCTCCACTATAGGCAGCAATTATTTTGATTAATTTTCAATGTTGACGACTCACACACATTACTTATTTGGAAATAAACGTGACAGCCGAAAAAAAACCGAAGCTGAAAACTCCTGTTCCATTGTATTTGCAAGTTAAGCAGTCAATTATTGAAAAAATACAATCAGGAGAGTGGCAAGCCAACGATCGTGTGCCTTCAGAAGCCGAGTTGGTAGTGCAGTTTGATTGTAGCCGAATGACGGCGAACCGAGCCTTGCGGGAACTTACCGCTGAAGGATTATTGGTGCGTCTTCAAGGCGTTGGCACCTTTGTTGCCGAGCCTAAAGGGCAATCAGCCTTGTTTGAAATCCACAGCATTGAAGATGAGATCCTCGCCAGAAATCATCAATACAGCTGCAAAATTAACAAGTTAGAACAAGTCAGTGCATCAGTGACACTGGCTAAAGAGTTAAATATTTCCCCAGAAACGCCGGTTTATCATTCCGTGATTGTCCATTTGGAGAATGATATTCCAGTACAAATTGAAGACCGTTTTGTGAATGCGCTGGCAGCACCGGATTATCTGGAACAAGACTTTCTGACCATCACTCCCCATGATTATTTATCCCGTGTTGCGCCTCTGACTCAGGGCGAGCATATTGTTGAAGCGGTAGAAGCGGATGACCGTAGTGCCCGGCTTTTGCAAGTGCATGTGGGCGCATCGTGCCTGCAAATTACCCGACGAACATGGTCACAAAGCCATATCGTGACCAGTACGAAGTTATTGTTTCCCGGTCATCGATATAAACTCAAAGGCAGTTTTTCCTCATAGCGTTTTTTAATTAACGATATTTCATTCCCACACTTATTCTCATCTGAGCGCAGGGTTGTTGGCTGTGCTCATTACCATTCCTGCCAACATTAAATGTAAAATAACTGTGAATTAAATGTGATCTGGTAGGCATATTTAGAATAAAAAAACATCAGTAAAATCAAAGGGTGATTTTTTATCACATTGTTTTTAATAGATAATATTTATCGCTAGAGTCTATTTTAGCCATCGCAATTGTTAAAAAATAAATTGATTGTACATGTATATACAACTATATCTATAAGGAGACGCAATAAGTCAAACACGCATCTAAGTGAGGGTATATTCGTGACAAAGTTAAATAACAAATATCGTAATATTGAAATTCGAGCACCTCGTGGAACGACCTTAACAGCTAAAAGTTGGCTGACAGAAGCGCCACTGCGCATGTTGATGAACAACCTCGACCCTGACGTAGCAGAAAATCCCCATGAACTTGTGGTTTATGGTGGCATTGGCCGCGCAGCCCGTAACTGGCAATGCTATGACCAAATTATTGAATCCCTGAAACAGCTAGATAACGACGAAACCCTACTGGTGCAATCAGGAAAACCTGTCGGTGTATTCAAAACCCACGAAAACGCGCCCCGCGTATTAATCGCTAACTCCAACCTTGTGCCACATTGGGCGAATTGGGAGCATTTCAACGAATTGGATGCTAAAGGCTTAGCTATGTACGGTCAAATGACGGCAGGAAGCTGGATTTACATCGGTAGCCAAGGGATTGTTCAAGGCACCTATGAAACTTTCGTTGAAGCAGGTCGCCAACATTACAATGGTGATCTCACTGGGCGTTGGGTATTAACCGCCGGTCTAGGTGGAATGGGGGGCGCACAGCCGTTAGCAGCAACGTTAGCAGGGGCTTGCTCATTAAATATTGAGTGCCAGCAAAGCCGTATCGATTTCCGCTTAAGAACTCGCTATGTGGATGAACAAGCCACCGATCTGGATGACGCATTAGCGCGCATCAAAAAGTACACCTCAGAAGGTAAAGCCGTTTCTATCGCGCTGTGCGCTAACGCGGCTGAAGTTTTACCTGAAATGGTTCGTCGCGGCATTAAGCCAGACATGGTCACCGACCAAACCAGTGCCCACGACCCGCTCAATGGTTATCTGCCAATTGGCATGAGTTGGGACGAATACCGCGAAAAGAGCGTGAAAGACCCACAAGGCACTGCGCTGGCGGCGAAAAAATCCATGGCAGAACATGTGAAAGCGATGCTGGCTTTCCAAGCCCAAGGCATTCCGACATTCGATTATGGTAACAACATTCGTCAAATGGCTCTGGAAATGGGTGTTGAACATGCGTTTGACTTCCCTGGGTTTGTTCCAGCCTATATTCGCCCACTATTTTGCCGCGGTGTTGGTCCATTCCGTTGGGTGGCGCTATCTGGGGATCCTGAAGATATCTATAAAACGGATGCCAAAGTGAAAGAATTACTGCCAGACGATAAGCATCTGCATCGTTGGCTAGACATGGCGCGTGAACGTATTAGTTTCCAAGGCTTACCGGCACGCATTTGCTGGGTTGGTTTGGGCGATCGCGCCAAATTAGGTTTAGCGTTCAATGAAATGGTCAGAAGTGGCGAAGTTTCTGCACCGATTGTGATTGGTCGTGACCATTTAGATTCAGGCTCGGTAGCGAGTCCAAACCGTGAAACTGAAGCGATGAAAGATGGCTCAGATGCGGTGTCTGATTGGCCGTTACTCAACGCACTATTAAATACGGCGAGCGGCGCAACATGGGTGTCATTGCATCATGGTGGCGGTGTCGGAATGGGCTTCTCCCAACATTCTGGTGTGGTGATTGTCTGTGATGGAACTGATGCGGCGGCGGAACGCATTGCTCGCGTATTGCATAATGATCCAGCGACAGGAGTGATGCGCCACGCGGATGCGGGCTATGACATTGCTATCGAATGCGCCAAAGAGAAAAACTTAAACTTACCTATGCTAAAAACACGTTAAGGAGTGCCATTGATGACTAAATTAACTATCCATCCAGGGAAAATGACACTCGACGAATTACGCGTTGTTTTCCAAAAGCCAGTGACTGTTGCGTTAGATAAACATGCCCACAGTGTTATCGAAAAAAGCGTTGCGACTGTCAATCAAATTATAGCGGAAGATAAAACCGCGTATGGGATCAATACTGGTTTTGGTTTACTTGCTAACACGCGTATTGCCAGCAAAGATTTACAATCTTTACAGCGCTCGATTGTGATGTCCCATGCGGCTGGCGTCGGTGAGCCACTGGACGATGACCTGGTTCGCTTGATTATGGTATTAAAAATCAACAGCCTTGCGCGCGGTTTTTCAGGTATTCGCTTGGAAGTGATTGAAGCACTGATTGCACTGGTTAACGCACAAGTCTATCCGTATATTCCTGCAAAAGGATCAGTGGGCGCATCTGGCGATTTAGCACCGCTAGCGCATATGAGCTTGATTTTGATTGGTGAAGGGCAAGCGCGCTTTGAAGGCCAATGGCTACCTGCGAAAAAAGCGTTAGAAAAAGCGGGCTTGAAACCATTAACGCTGGAAGCTAAAGAAGGCTTAGCACTATTGAACGGGACACAAACCTCGACGGCATTTGCGTTAAAAGGTTTGTTTGCGGCGGAAAATCTGCTGTTATCCGGCATTGTGTGTGGAGCGTTAAGTGTTGAAGCGACATTAGGTTCACGCAAGCCATTTGATGCACGTGTCCAAGAAGTTCGTGGTCAAAAAGGTCAAATCGATGTGGCGGCGTTATTCCGCGATGTCTTATCGCCAACGAGTGAATTGTCCCAATCTCACGTAAATTGCTCGAAAGTTCAAGATCCATACTCACTACGTTGTCAACCTCAAGTGATGGGAGCTTGCTTAACGCAAATTCGCCAAGCGGCGGAAGTGATTTTAATTGAATCCAATGCGGTATCCGATAACCCGCTGGTGTTTACCGATAACGGCGACATTATTTCTGGCGGTAACTTCCATGCGGAGCCAGTTGCCATGGCGTCGGACAATATCGCGCTGGCATTAGCCGAAATTGGGGCATTATCAGAGCGCCGTATTGCGATGTTGATGGACACGCACATGTCCCAATTGCCACCATTCTTAGTTAACAATGGTGGCGTAAACTCTGGCTTTATGATTGCACAGGTGACAGCAGCAGCATTAGCCAGTGAAAACAAAGCATTAGCGCATCCATCTAGCGTGGATAGCTTACCAACATCCGCCAACCAAGAAGACCACGTTTCCATGGCGCCAGCAGCAGGTCGCCGTTTATGGGAAATGGCGAAAAACGTGACGGGCATTTTAGCCATTGAATGGTTATCTGCGTGTCAGGGAATGGATTTTCGCGATGGCTTGAAATCGAGTGAAAAACTGGAAAAAGCCCGTAAAACTCTGCGTGATAAAGTGGCGTATTACGATAAAGACCGTTATTTCGCGCCGGATATCGAGGCGGCTATCTCGCTTATTGATCAACATAAACTTGCCACGTTGTTTGCAGCAAACTCGGTTTTTCATTCATAAAAACCAACAGTTCCTATAAGTAAGTGTTTTAGAAGCAGCCGACTATGTATCGGCTGCGAATTCTCTTCGAAACGACTGATAAAAATACGAAGGACACAACATGCAAAGCACATCACAACTTGCGCGTGGGCTTTCTGCGCGCCACATCCGATTTATGGCCCTCGGTTCAGCAATAGGAACGGGGTTATTCTATGGTTCAGCCAAAGCTATTGAGACTGCCGGCCCGGCCGTTTTACTGGCTTATATTATTGGGGGCGCCGCTGTTTTTATGGTGATGCGCGCGCTCGGTGAAATGGCGGTTCGCAGCCCATTGGCAGGGTCATTCTCCCAATATGCTAGCCATTATTTAGGTCCGCGAGCGGGTTTTTTCACCGGCTGGACATATGTTTTTGAAATGCTAATTGTCTGCTTGGCTGATGTCACGGCATTTGGGGTCTATATGAAATTATGGTTCCCTGATGTGGCTCAGTGGATTTGGGTGCTCAGTATTATCTGCTTTATCGGTGCCATTAACCTGTGTCACGTCAAAACATTCGGCGAAATGGAATTTTGGTTGTCGATAGTTAAAGTGGGAGCGATTGTCGCGATGATCGTCGGTGGTGCAGCCATTATGATGTTTGGCTTCGGTCAAGCCTCTGAACATGCGGTTGGGGTATCAAACTTATTTGACCATGGCGGGTTTATGCCAAATGGGATAGGTGGCGTCATCGCCTCATTTGCAGTAGTGATGTTTGCCTTTGGTGGAATTGAAGTCATCGGGATCACGGCGAGCGAAGCAAAAAATCCGGAAGTGACTATTCCAAAAGCCATTAATGCGGTGCCTGTACGTATCTTACTGTTCTACGTATTAACGCTATTTGTACTGATGTGCATCTACCCGTGGAACCAAATTGGCCAAAATGGCAGCCCGTTTGTGCAGATTTTTGATAGTTTAGGCATTTCAGCTGCGGCGAATATCTTGAACGTGGTGGTGATCACCGCCGCCATTTCTGCCATTAACAGTGACATTTTTGGTGCGGGTCGCATGATGTATGGCATGGCTCATGAAGGGCAGGCGCCTAAATCATTCACTAAGTTAACCAAAAATGGGGTGCCATGGATGACCGTCTTAGTCATGGTGCTGGTGCTGTTTATTGGTGTGGTACTGAACTATGTGATCCCCGAAGATGTGTTCTTAGTGATCGCCTCGATTGCTACATTTGCCACGATTTGGGTCTGGTTAATGATTTTACTGGCGCAATTTGCGATGCGCCGTAAGATGACGCCAGAACAAGTTCAGCAATTGAAATTCCCAGTGCCGATGTGGCCAGTTGCGCCAATCCTAGCGATTGCCTTTATGGTGTTTATTTTTGGTGTGTTAGGCTATTTTGAAAGTACCCGAATTGCGCTGTATGTGGGTATCGGTTGGTTGTTGTTACTCACCATTGCTTATGCGGTATGGGTAAAAAAACCGGAAGAAACCGAGAAAGAAGTCGAAGAATTAGCGTAACGTTTTTAATAGCATGATAGACGCTGCGCCCTTGATGAAAATCCGGGGCGCGGTTATTTTTAGCGCCAAAATGCGCAAACAAGTGCTTATCTGCGTATTTTCTTACATTAATCTGCTGATTTGTCTTTCACTTCGTGGCAAACTTTAGCCATTCAAATTTTCCCTTTTAATCCACAGGCAGGAGAATCCCTTCTTGGAAAAGATCTTCGTTGATGAAGCCGTCGCAGAACTTCATACCATTCAAGACATTTTACGTTGGACCATGAGCCGCTTTAATGCTGCCAATATCTATTATGGTCACGGCACCGATAACCCATGGGATGAAGCTTTACAGTTAGTTTTGCCAAGCCTGTATTTACCGCTGGATTTACCGGATGAGCTACTAACTTCGCGCCTGACTCCAACGGAGCGTCACCGCATTATTGAGCGCGTATTACGCCGTATCAATGACCGCATTCCAGTTGCCTATCTGACCAACAGTTCGTGGTTCTGTGGACATGAATTCTATGTGGATGAGCGCGTGTTGATCCCACGCTCGCCAATTGGTGAGCTGATTAACAACCATTTTGTGGGCTTACTGTCTGATGAACCACAAACTATCCTTGACCTGTGTACGGGAAGTGGCTGCATTGCGATTGCCTGCGCCCATGAATTCCCTGAAGCGGAAGTCGATGCAGTTGATATCTCTACGGATGTCTTGGCTGTGGCTGAGCAAAACATTGCGAATCACGGTTTAGAGCACCGCGTGATCCCAATTCGTTCTGACCTATTCCGTGATATGCCGGACGTTAAATATGACCTGATCGTTACCAATCCACCGTATGTGGATGCAGAAGATATGGACGATTTGCCGCAAGAGTTCCGTGTCGAGCCTGAGCTGGCGTTGGCAGCCGGTAGCGATGGTCTGAAACTGGTTCGCCGCATTCTCGCTAATGCTCCACGCTTCTTAACCGAAGAGGGGATTTTAGTGTGCGAAGTGGGTAACAGTATGGTGCATCTGATTGAGCAATATCCAGATATTCCATTTATCTGGTTAGATTTCGAATTTGGTGGTGATGGTGTGTTTATGTTAACCCGCGAACAGTTGGTTGAACATCACGAGCACTTTGCTCTTTATATTGATTAATATATTAATTAATAAAGAGTTGCGTTACTCGGCATAATCAAATAAAACATAATAATTACGCATAACATCATATTTCTTAACAAGTATAAGAATCGCAAGCAAATAGGAAACAGGGAATGGCTGGAAATTCAATTGGGCAACTGTTTCGTGTGACCACCTTTGGAGAGTCACACGGGCTAGCATTAGGCTGCATCGTTGACGGTGTTCCGCCGGGACTCGCACTGACAGAAGCAGATTTACAAATCGACTTAGATCGCCGTCGTCCGGGCACATCGCGCTATACTACGGCGCGCCGTGAACCCGACCAAGTAAAAATTCTATCGGGAGTTTTCAACGGCGTGACGACAGGCACCAGTATCGGTCTATTAATTGAAAATACCGATCAGCGTTCCCAAGACTATGGTGCGATTAAAGACGTGTTCCGTCCAGGGCACGCCGATTACACGTATGAACAGAAATATGGCCTGCGCGATTATCGCGGTGGCGGGCGTTCATCCGCCCGTGAAACAGCGATGCGTGTTGCTGCGGGTGCGATTGCCAAGAAATACCTGCAAGAGAAATTCGGGATTCAAATTCGCGCATGTTTGACCCAAATGGGCAGCGTAGAGTGTGAAATTAAAGATTGGTCGATTGTCGAAGAAAACCCATTCTTCTGCCCTGATCCGAGCAAATTGGATGCCCTTGATGAGCTGCTACGTGGCTTGAAAAAAGAGGGTGATTCGATCGGTGCGAAAGTCACCGTTGTCGCTGAAAATGTCCCAGCAGGTTTAGGTGAGCCAGTCTTTGACCGCCTAGATGCGGATATCGCCCATGCACTGATGAGCATTAATGCGGTAAAAGGCGTAGAAATTGGCGATGGTTTTGGTGTCGTAAGCTTAAAAGGCAGTGAAAACCGTGATGAAATCACTCGCCACGGTTTTACGTCTAACCACGCCGGTGGAATTTTAGGGGGCATTAGCAGCAGCCAGCCAATTATTGCCCATATCGCCATGAAACCGACTTCCAGTATTACGGTGTCAGGGAAAACCTTGAATCGTGATGGTGAAGAAGTTGAGATGATCACCAAAGGTCGCCATGACCCTTGTGTGGGCATTCGCGCGGTGCCTATCGCGGAAGCGATGATGGCAATTGTGCTGATGGATCACTTCTTGCGTCACCGTGGGCAGTGTGCGGATGTTGTACCCGCCGTGGCACCATTCGAATAAGGCATTGACGTTTTTCAGTGGATATTCTTGCTTGGCAAGGGTATCCACTTTGATTTAAAGGTTAGGATGAAACCTCGATTATAATCCATCCGGGCTGTGATATTGTTTAGCTTTCAATAAGATAATCAATAGATAACAAATCTGCATCGTGATAGTTCACTTATCTGGAATGTAAAATGGATTGGCTTACCGCCGTTGCGCCTGAAGTCTACGCTCTGCTGTTTTTTGTCGCTTTACTTGCCGGTTTTATTGACTCTATCGCAGGGGGCGGTGGTTTACTGACTATTCCTGCGCTGCTTTCTGTGGGGATCACCCCCGTGGAAACCTTGGCGACCAATAAATTACAAGCTATCGGCGGTTCATTCTCCGCCACACTCTATTTTGCACGGCGCAAAGCCATTAATTTGCGAGAGCAAATTTTCCCTGTGATCATGACCATAATAGGGGCAATGCTCGGGGCGATTTTAATCCAATCCATTGATACTGCTTTTTTAAAGCAGTTGCTGCCAGTGATGGTCATCTGCGTCGGGCTCTATTTCTTACTCACGCCATCTTTGGGTGTGCAAGATAGGCCTCAGCGCGTCAGTATGCCAATTTTTGGGGTTGCTGCGGGGATGAGTATCGGCTTTTACGATGGGGCATTTGGGCCTGGAACTGGCTCATTTTTAGCGCTCGCTTATGTCCTGTTATTAGGGTATAACCTCGCCAAAGCCACCGCACATGCAAAATTGTTAAATTTCGCCTCCAATTTTGGATCTTTGATCTTTTTTATTATCGGAGGTCATGTTCTTTGGGTACTCGGTTTTGTTATGCTTGCCGGTCAAATGGTTGGAGCGAGACTTGGCGCTCGCTTAGTGTTAACCAAAGGACAAAAACTTATCAGGCCGATGATCGTCGTGATTTCACTCTTAATGAGTATTAAGCTGTTAAATGACAGCCACGGTGACGATATTAAAGCTTGGTTTCTCACATTATTTTAAGATGATTTAAGCGTTCCATGACCCAACATCATTATCAGCAACTTATTGATATTTTCGAACAGTGTTTCGGCGAAGAGTACAATACCAAATTGGTAAAAGGGGACGACGAGCCTATCTACTTACCTGCCGATGACACCACGCCATACAGCCAAATTGTGTTTGCACACGGCTTTTTTACCAGTGCACTCCATGAAATTTCTCACTGGTGCATTGCTGGGGAAAAACGTCGCCAGCAAGTGGATTACGGTTATTGGTACTGCCCAGATGGTCGTGATGAGAAAACCCAGTGTGACTTTGAAGTGGTTGAAATTAAACCACAAGCGCTAGATTGGTTTTTCTGTGTGGCAACGGGCATCCCGTTTAATGTGAGTTGCGACAATTTAGAAGGGGATTTCGAACCCGACCGTATCGCTTTTATGCGCAAAGTGCATGCCCAAGTGATGGAGTACCTCGAAAAAGGTATCCCAGAGAGACCGCTGCGCTTTATTAATGCGTTACAATCGTTTTACAATACACCTCCACTTTGCGCGGAACTGTTCCCTTATCCGGAAGATATTTTCGCCTAATAGAATCTCTCACTACAGTAAGGATTAAGCATGCTTGCGGATTTTGAAACACGCATACTGACAAGAATTGATGATATGGTTGAACACGCCAGCGATGATGAGCTGTTTGCTGGTGGCTATCTGCGTGGTCACTTAACCCTTGCTGTGGCAGAACTGGAAGAAGAGAATGAAACCAGTGCTGATGCACTGTATCAGCGCGTTGAGCTGAGTATCCAAAATGCTATTAAAGCCGGCGAACTGACCCCACCAGATCAAATTTTGGTGCTGGGTATGTGGAAAACACTGTTAGATACCGTGCGTTAGTTTTACGGATTGTATTGATTATATGTCTTCCATTAATGATATGTATTCCATTCGATTAGCAACCCAAGAAGATGCCCAATTCTTACCTGAGGTAGAAGCGTCAGCGGGGCAGACTTTTGCCGGACATCCTAAGTTTGATTGGATTGCCCAAGGTGAGGTTCAACCGCTAGAAAACCACGTTGAGTGTATTGCGAATGGCTTAGAGTGGCTCGCGGTGGATCATCATGACCAGCCAGTTGGCTTTATTATGGCGGAGCATTTGAGCGATAGCCTGCATATTGTGGAGCTTTCAGTTCAGCAGTCAGCGCAGGGGCAGGGCTTAGGTAAGCAGCTTATTCAGCAGGTTATCGAGTTTGCTCAGTCGCAACAGATTGGTCAGGTTACACTGACCACGTTTCGTGATATTCCGTGGAATGCACCGTATTATCAGCGCCTTGGTTTTTCGATAATGGAAGAGACGCAATTGACGAGCGAATTACAAGATATCTTGCAACACGAAGTGGATGCAGGGTTTCAAAAAATTGATCGCTGCGCCATGCTATTGAACGTGAATTAAGTTCAATATTGATTCGTACTGAGGGCTTCCAAATGGAAGCCCTTTTTCGTTTATGCTTCTTTTGTTTACGCCTCTTTCGTGGTGATTGGTCGTCCCGCCAGCAGTTTTCTTACCCAAAAACGATTTGGATGTAATGCGGCAAGTACGTCATCGTCGGCAGGCATGGGTTCATCAAAAATTTGCGCCGCGAGGATTTCTGCGCACAGTGGGGCAGTGGAAAGTCCTCGTGCTCCTAATGCGCCAAATACAAATAGATTTGGATACGCTGGCGATGGCGAGAGGGATTTTTCGCGATGCAGTTGGTCAGGTAAATCCGCATATTGCTGCATCAGGGCATCAAAGTCAGGGGCATTACCAAGTAGCGGCATATGGTCGCGGATCACGCAGCGGATCCCTTGGCGAGATTGTTGGTCAGAGATATCCACCTGCGCTGTCCAATCCACATCCGGTAAGCTGGTGAGCAACTTTTGCAGATTTTCTTGCTGCTCTTCCTCGGAGTATTCAAGACTCAAATTATCGCGTTGATAACTTGCCCCCAAGCAGTGGTGCTGGTTTGTGGCATCTTCTGGCGTCATATAACCTTCGAAGCACAGCACGGTTTTTAATTGCTGTAATGTGGGATTAGTCGGAATATGGCTCACTTGCCCGCGCACAGGCGTGATAGGCAAGTTTTTCGTTTGCTCAAACTGATTCAGTAAGTGCCCATTGGCAATCACCACGGTTTGATGATGGGCTTTTTTGTGGTTATCGAATGTCAGTTCCCAGCTGTTTTCTGAACGTTGTAAGTCAGTGACTGACAGACCAAAGTGGAAATTAACGCCTTCTTCAGCGAGTTTTTGCGCTAAGCTTTCGCATAATTGTGCAGGGCATAGCCAGCCGCCAGTGGGGTAATAAATACCTCGATGATTGACATCCACACCACTAATTTCACTGAGTTGTTGCCTATCTTTGCCAGCAGCAAACTCTTCCGGCCATTCAGTTTGCAACATGTTGTCGATTTTTTTGATGGATTTAGGGTTATACGCCATTTGGCTTACCCCACACCATTGCCCATTAAATTCGATACCTTGCGTGCTCAGTTGCTGATAAAAGCGAGTGGCGAACGGGAAGCCACTAACAAAAAAGCGCTCTAGGGCATTATCGTTCCCTGTTAATAGGGGGTAGACCGCGCCTTGGCGGTTTCCAGACGCATTTTGGGCGACTTGCTGGTCTTGACAGTAAATAGTGACATTCGCACCGCGTTTTCTGAGTGAACGGGCTAAGGTGAGGCTGGCAATACCCCCGCCAATAATTGCGATATCATCGGTATGAGATGCGGGTTGACGCGCAAACCAAGGTGCCATCGGGCGAGTCAGATTATTTTCTAGTACCCCCGTTAGCATTTGACGCTTCTGACCAAATCCTTTGGTCTTCATGATAGTAAAGCCCGCTTGCTGTAATCCGCGTTTGACAAATCCGGCTACCGTAAAGGTGGCAAATGTCCCCCCTTGACGAGCAAATTTTGCCATTGCAGCGAACAACTGTTCGCTCCACATCTGCGGATTTTTGGAAGGTGCAAAACCATCTAAAAACCACGCATCTATCTTATTGTTTAAATTGTCATTAAGTATGGATATTTGCGTATTTACATCGCCAATCCATAAATCGAGGGTGATTGTACCATTTTCTAAAATAATTCGATGGTTGCCGGGTAGAGCGGGGGGCCACTGTTCACATAATTGCCCCGAGAGCTCGGCTAACTCAGGCCAACAACGGTGTGCGGCGATTAAATCAGCTTTTGATAAAGGGTATTTTTCAAAGCTAATAAAATGTAATCGTTGTAATTTTGCATTGGGGTTTTCGGTTTTGAATTGATTGAAGGCTTGCCATAAAGCGAGAAAATTCAATCCAGTACCAAATCCTGTCTCGGCAATCACACAAGTTTCATCTTGGTGTGTTAGAAATCGCTGTGGAAAATGGTTTCCCTGCAAAAACACATGGCGACTCTCTTCTAACCCATTCTGGTTAGAAAAATAGATGTCTTCAAACTGTTCTGAAATCGGTGTGCCTTCCTCATTCCAACTGAGGTGAGCGGTTTGTACAGCTGTCTTTTTCACGTTTAAGCCCGTTATTGCAAAATCATATTCAAATTCTAACGCTGATATCAGTGTAAGGCTACCGTCACATAAAAGCCTTATTTGTGTCATGATAAAAAAAATACAAATATTTACCCTGATCGGACTTGTTCAGCGTACAAGTGTAAGCTAAAGTGACACCTGTAATCCCGTAATCATATAATTATAGACATGAGGTAACGAATGAAGCGTGCAGTCATAACTGGCCTAGGTATTGTTTCCAGCATTGGTAATAACCAGGAAGAAGTACTGGCTTCTCTGAAGGAAGGTCGTTCCGGGATCACTTTCTCAGAAGAATTTAAAGAGGCAGGGCTGCGTAGCCATGTCTGGGGTGATGTAAAGCTGGATACTGAAGGTCTGATTGACCGTAAAGTCCGCCGTTTCATGAGTGATTGCTCTGTCTATGCTTACCTGTCAATGGAACAGGCGATTAAAGATTCAGGTTTAGCGGAAGACCAAGTGTCTAACCTGCGTACGGGTGTTGTTGTTGGCTCTGGTGGTGGTTCCCCACGTAACCAAGTAGCGGGTTCTGACGGTATGCGTGCGAAAGGTCTGCGTGGTGTGGGTCCATACATGGTGACTCGTGCAATGGCTTCCGGTATTTCTGCTTGCTTAGCAACCCCGTTCAAAATCAAAGGCGTTAACTACTCCATCAGCTCTGCATGTTCAACTTCTGCACACTGTATCGGTCACGCAGTTGAACTGATCCAATTGGGCAAACAAGATGTTGTGTTTGCTGGTGGCGGTGAAGAACTGAGCTGGGAAATGACCTGTGAGTTCGATGCAATGGGCGCGTTGTCAACTAAGTACAACGAAACCCCATCAAAAGCATCAAGAACCTATGACCAAGACCGTGATGGTTTCGTTATCGCGGGCGGCGGCGGTATCGTCGTGGTTGAAGAGTTAGAGCACGCATTAGCACGTGGCGCACACATTTACGCAGAAGTCGTTGGCTACGGCGCAACGTCTGACGGTGCTGATATGGTGGCTCCATCGGGCGAAGGCGCAGTGCGTTGTATGCAAATGGCAATGCAGGGTGTTGATAAAATTGATTACATCAACACACACGGCACTTCAACGCCAGTCGGTGATACTAAAGAGTTAGAAGCTATCCAAGAAGTGTTTGGTCATGATTGCCCTGCACTTTCTGCAACCAAAGCGATGACGGGTCACTCTTTAGGTGCAGCAGGCGTTCAAGAAGCGATTTATAGCTTGTTGATGTTAGAGCATGGCTTTATCGCACCAAGCATCAACGTTGAGAATTTAGATGAGAAAGCGAAAGGCTTGAACATCATCACCCAACCAACTGAGCAAGCACTGAACACAGTGATGTCTAACAGCTTCGGTTTCGGTGGTACCAACGCAACGTTAGTGATGAGCAAATACAAAGCGTAAGTCTTATTCACTAAGATGTACCGAATAGAAAGCGAGGGCTAAGGCTCTCGCTTTTTTATGGCTTAATGATTGTCGCCACCATAATCATCATTTTATTAAATTATCGTCATGAGAATAGTGCCATGATATTTGCTCCATTAATGTATCAATAAGGAGCTAATATGGATTTCACACGGTGTAAGATTTGGAAAAATGATTTGAAAATTTTGGGTAATGCATTGCTTAAAAGTATTAAGGGGCTGTTCCCTGCCAAAATTAAGCGTGCATTTAATACTAAAATCATGTATCCACTTTTTGGAAAGCAAGAAGAAAAATCGGTGTATCCGCGCCACGGCTAAAATATGCTTATATTGGCAAAACGCAATAATAAAAACGTTGTTTTGCTGAGTTACTGAAGTATCCCTTTTATTAATCAAAAAGTTTGCCCCGAAATCTTTATGGGGCAAATTTTATTGACCACACAAACTGCTCAGCCCCCTGAATATTGATGTTCTCACGACGATTATCAGAGTTATCCGCAAGTATCTTACCTCTAAGCTGCGTATAAATGCGTTAGACAAAATTTAATTAAAAAGAAAGGTAGATAAGATGGCGTATTGGACGGCGAAGAGTGTTCCTGAATTAGCGGGATTAGAGAGAAAAGAGCAAGGGCGCTTGTTTCGTCAATGCCTGAAAGAAGGTAAAAAACGCATGGGTGCGAAATATTGGAAGCTCACCGGACTGGCGGTTTTACTTTCCGCCGTATTAGCCTTTATGTTGTTTTTCTTTGGTTTCTTTTCTGGTGGCTTTCTAGGTGGGGCGCTGTTAGGCGGTATGATCGGCGCATTGTTTGTCTTTATTGTACAAACACCAACCATTGATGTGGGCCGTGAATGGCTACGCGAGCAGGGCTATCCGAAATTAGAAAATCAGTGAGCTAGTAAACAAAAAAAGCCCCATTTTCATGGGGCTAAGTCTGACAGTCATAACGTACAGTAGGAATTAGGCTTGCGCGGTTTGCTGGCGGCGTTTGCGAATAAGCTTCACAATCGGTGGTAACACCAGCACCAGCACCGCTAGAATTAATAAGCTCTTAGAAATAGTACTGCTCCACAGAATATTGAAATCCCCATTACTGATAGACAACGAGCGGCGCAGGTTTTGCTCTAGCATCTCACCCAAAACAAACCCGAGGATCAGCGGAGATAGTGGGAAATTCATCTTCCGCAAGATATAGCCGAATACCCCAAGCCCCATCATCAGTAATAAGTCAAAAGTGGTGCTATGTACCGCGTAAACCCCCACCGCAGAGACACAAGCAATCGCAGGGACTAAGAACCACAATGGCACGGTGAGCATTCGCGTGAATAAGCCGATCAGCGGAATATTCATCACTAACAACACAACGTTAGCGATAAGCAGTGCGGCAATTAATCCCCAAACGATGTGTGGTTGTTCAGTAAACATTCCCGGACCCGGAGTGATGTTATACAGGGTCAGTGCCCCCATCATAACCGCTGTCGTACCCGAACCCGGAACACCGAGAGTTAACATCGGAATAAATGACCCACAGGCAGAGGCGTTATTAGCGGCTTCAGGTGCCGCGACACCGCGAACATCCCCTTCACCAAATGTCCCTTTATCACCCGCAATTTTTTTCTCTGTCATATAGGTGATGGCGCTGGCGATAGTTGCCCCCGCACCCGGTAAAATTCCGACAAAGAAGCCAATAAATGAGGAGCGTAATGTTGGACCCGCACAGGCTTTAGCTTCTTTCTTGCTAAATAACATTCGACCCGTTTTGCGGATCAATCCTTGTCCGGTCGCGGTGCCTTCTAGCATCAGTAATATTTCACTGACAGAGAACAGTCCAATAACCACGACGATAAACTGGACGCCATCGGATAAGTTAACGCTGTCAAAGGTAAAGCGGTATTCCCCAGAGTTGGCATCGACACCGACGGTCGCAAGCGCCAAACCAATCAATGCTGCAAGCAGCGATTTGACAGGATTTTGGCTCATCATACTACCTAAACATGCGATAGCAAAAACCATCAACGCGAAATATTCAGCAGGCCCGAAGGCGAGCGACCATTGTGCCAGAAGTGGTGCAAATAAAATGATCCCAACAATCGCAATGGTGGAACCGATAAAGGAACTGACGGCAGAAATCGAGAGAGCGATACCGCCTTGGCCTTGCTTCGCCATCGGATAACCATCTAACGTGGTCATAATCGCCGCGGCGTCACCGGGAACGTTCAATAGGATGGCAGAAATTCGCCCGCCATACTCGCAGCCTAGATAGACGGTAGCCAGTAAAATAAGCGCGGATTCAGCCGGTAGCTTGAGCGCAAACGCTAAGGGTAATAATATCGCTACGCCGTTGATAGGGCCTAAACCTGGTAACATGCCGACAATCGTGCCGATGAAACAGCCAATCAGCCCGATCATAATATTTTGCGGGATCAGCGCTACCTCAAAGCCTTGAGATAAATACATCCACGTTTCCATACTTTTCTCCTTAGCTAAAAAGTTCGCCGATGGGCAATGTCACATCGAGCAATTTGTCGAAGGCGTAAAACAGCGAAAGACCAAGAATCGGACCGGAAATCAGAGCGGCTATCGGGGTTGCACCGAATAGCAGGGCAACGCTGATGGTCAGTAAGGTGGTCGCTAATGGGAAACCTAACCACTCCAACGCCCATGCATAAATAACTAATGCAATGATTAACAAGACTAAACGGCGCAAAACATACGGTTTTGGCCATTCAATTGCTTCTTGGCGACCCAATAGAAGTGCAAGGGCGCATAGGGTCATTAATGACAGTATGGCTATCGGGAAGGGGCGGGGGCCCAGTGGTTCATAAGTAAACTCACTTTGGATGCCCCAGCCGATATACAGCCCGATCCCACACAGTATTAGCCAGACTATGGCAAATATGCGTTGGCTCATGGTGACTCCGTTATTTCGCTAATCCGAAGGAACGCGCTTGCTCACGGTAATTCTCAACTTCTTTTTTCACGTAAGCGTCCAATTCTGGGCCCGATAGGTTGTATTCAAACAAGCCACGTAATTCACGTTGCTTTTTAAACTCGTCGGTTTGTTGTAATTTTTGGAAGGCTTCAACCCATTGGTTGTAATCCGCATCGGACACTTTTGGTCCCATATAGAATCCACGAATAATTGGCCAAACAATGTCGTAGCCTTGCTCTTTAGCGGTTGGAATATTGGCTAAGGCATCGGGTAAGCGTTTATCGGCGTACACCGCTAGGATGCGGATTTTTCCGTCGCTGATATACGGGGTCATTTCACTAATATCGCCGGAGATCACTTGGACGTGGTTGCCTAACAAAGCTGTCAGTGTTTCACCGCCGCCTTCGAAAGCCACATAGCGCATTTTACGTGGGTCTAAATCGATAGCTTTGGCCAGTAACGCCGTTTTCATCCAATCTTGGCTACCGATGGATCCACCCGCACCAAAGACAATGCTGTTTGGATCTTTTTTGAAGGCGTCCATCAGTTCGCCTAAAGTTTTATAAGGGGAGTCGGCACGCACGGCAATCATGCCATAGTCGCTGCCAACACTTGCTAGCCAGCGCACATCATTTTCGTTGTAACGACCAAATTTACCTTGAGCAAGGTTGAGTAAGGAGCCACCAGAGAATGCAACGATGGTGCCCGGCTCCGCTGGGCGTTGAGCCACGATGGCGTTGTAAGCAACGGCACCAATTCCTCCAGGCATATAAGTCACACGCATCGGTTTTTCTATTTCTTTGGTTTCCAGCATGGAGACTTGAACGAGTTTACACGTTAAATCAAAGCCACCGCCAGGTTTGGCAGGGGCAATACATTCTGTTCTTTCGGGTAACGCCATTGCTTGGTTAACGCCAACTAAAAAAATTGCTGCTGCTAATGCATTGATTGTGAACTTCTTCATGCTTCATTCCTCACTAGACAATAATTAAGTTACTTGGTTGTTGTTGGTTATGTCGTTGTCGATGAATAGCTTTGGACAATGTTGGTTCGCTATGCATCATTGTATTGAGAACCTTTCATTTACCTTTCATTAACAAATAAAATTATTTTTATGTGATACATATCAGATTGTTTTATATTTATTCTTCTTGATTATGTTAATTTGATGTTAATTTTTTTTTGTGGCAGCAGGTTAACGAAGGATAGTTGTGATAGCTTCGGTAAAAATCACGTTTAACACTTTTCATTCAATCGAGAGAGTGCCAACTTATACGCATAAATAATCATAATGAGTGGGCGACTAATGAGAATGTTATTGGTTGAAGATCATGACGAGTTGTCTTTGTGGTTACAGAAAGCCTTAACGGCATCGGGATTTGCTGTGGACATCGCCAGTGATGGTTACATCGCCGATCAGCTATTACAAACCGAAAATTATTCGTTGGTGGTCTTGGATGTTTCATTACCACGAATGAGTGGCTTAGATGTATTAGCCCAGATGCGCAAACGTCATCAAGAAACACCTGTTCTGCTATTAACGGCGAACTCAGATGTGGCCGACCGCGTGAAAGGGCTGAATGCAGGGGCGGATGATTATCTGACTAAACCCTTTGATATCGCTGAATTAGAGGCTCGAGTGCGCGCGCTCTTACGCCGTAGTCAAGGGAATGTGAATAGCGACCAATGTTTTGGTGACCTCTGTTTTCATGATGACGGTTATTTTTCACTGAAGGCGGAACCGCTAGGTTTAACGCCGCGAGAATACGCGGTATTGAATACGCTTTTTCATCGCAGAGGGCGACCTGTTTCAAAAACACAATTATTTGAGCAGGTATTCTCGCTGTCGGATGAAGCCAATTTACAAAGTATTGAACTGTATGTGCATCGGGTTCGCAAAAAACTCACAGGTTCAGATATCAATATCAATACTTTACGCGGATTGGGATACCGATTAGAGCAGTGTAGTGTATGAAATTAGTCTCTCATCCACGCTCTCTCTTTCATCAGTTGCTGCTTTTTTTCGGTATCCCCCTCATTTTGTTGGGAAGTTTCTCCGTTTATACCCACTATTATAGTGCTAAAAATGCGGCAAACCTCGCTTATGACCGGACATTACTGGCGTCGGCGAGAACCGTGGCTGAACGCTTACAGGTGGTGAATGAACATCTTTCAGTGAACGTTCCTTATGTGGTGCTCGATAGCTTTGAGCTGAATAATAATGACCGTCTGTTTTACCAAGTCATCGCCCCTCACGGGGAAACCATTTCTGGTTATGATGATCTACCGCCAATCCCTCCTTATTGGATGCGCTCTCAACATTACACTGCTTTAGTCTACTTTTATGATGCGGAATACATGGGGCTGCCCATTCGTGTGGCGACCTTTTTCCAGCCGATTAACGAAGGTGGTATCCAGGGCATGGTGGAGATCCGCGTCGCAGAAACGGTGTATGCGCGGCAAGATTTCGCAAATCAATTGCTGATCTCTGCGCTGATGAGCCAAGGTACCGTCGTGGTCGTGACGCTGATATTGGCGTATTTACTGTTGCGTAAGCTATTAACACCACTGAAAAAACTCTCTAATTTAATGCTCGGTCGCGCTGCGAATGATCTCACACCAATCCCGAATGTGTTGCCATGGTCGGAACTTTCGCCGCTTGTAGATGCCTTGAACCGCTATGTGGAGCGGTTAAAACGGATGTTAAAGCGTCAAGAACGTTTCAGTGCGGATGCTTCCCATCAACTAAAAACCCCGCTAGCGGTATTAAAAACGCAAGTTTCAGTGGCACTTAATAGCGATGATGAGCAACAGAAACAACAAAGTTTGCAGGCGATTAATAAAACCTTAGATAACACTATCGTATTAACTGACCGCTTATTGCAGCTTGCGCGTTTAAAAGAGCACGAAAAAGAGGCGATCAGGCTTTATCGTGCGGTCAATTTGGTGGAAATTGTTCAGCAAGTCTGTTTTACCCGTTTGGGACAATCCGAAAGTAAACAGATTGATTTAGGCTATGAAGGATTAGATCATTGCTGGGTCAAAGGGGATGCTATTTTGCTGGCGGAAATGTGTGCGAACCTGATTGATAATGCGATTAAATATACCCCTGAACAGGGGATTGTTACGGTGCGAATCGTGGCAGATGAAAGTCGCAATTCCATGATTAAACTGGAAGTTGAAGACTCAGGGCCGGGTATCGAAAACAAATATATTCACCGTTCATTAAAAGCCTTTAGGCGCTTGAATAATGCCAAAGGACTGGAAGGGTCAGGGCTGGGCTTGGCTCTTGTAAAAGATATCGCCAGCTACCACGGCTCAGAATTGCAGCTGTTAAAGAGTGAACATCTCGGTGGATTGTTGGTACGGATCACGTTGAAAGCGAGCCGGGCACCGAAGAGAACATAGTGGGTATCCACATCATGTTTAGCTAATTAAATATTCAAACAGACAATTGGGTAAAATCAAAATATCGAATAGATTGAATTTTATCCATTTGCACCTAAAATAAAGCATTATAGACTTTATGACTTATTTTAGGTGCATTATGAAGCGTTCACAACAGACATTACTTTCTCATGAACAATCTCTTCAGCTCTCTACGTTAGGTAATTCCTTGGCGCAAAGCCGAATTGCCCGCAGAATGACGCAGGCAGAAGTTGCCGTCAGAGCAAATCTGAGCCGTAATACCGTGAGTCGAATTGAAAATGGTGATCCGGGCATCGCCATTGGTCAGATTTTGCGTTATCTAGACATTGTTCGTGCAGGAGCAACACTCGCCGATGCATTGAATAAAAAAGATAATGCAGTAAGCGCATTGGAAGCAATGAATCAACCTCGAAGAGCGAGTCCATTAAGTGACAAGGAACTTGAAGAGTATGATTTCTAATAAAAACCTAATGGTACATGCATTCTTACCCTGTACTATCGAATCCGTTCCTGCGGGAAAACTACACATACAAGAAGAAGGCTCAGAGCTATTAAGCTCAAGCTTTGTTTATGGTTTGAAATATTTGCAACGTAACGGTGCAATAGAAATTGACCCTATTGGGCTTGGGATGCTTTAAGGACAATTAGTGGCGGGGCAAAAATTATTTGCTCATGAGTCAACATTATTTGGTGGGATCCGAGATGCAGCACCTGATGCATGGGGGCGGAGAGTTATTGAAGCTAAAAAACGCGCACCAGCAAACTCTCTACCGGAATCAGTTTATCTTCTTGAAGCTGGCAGTAATAGAACAGGAGCGCTGGATATTACTCTTGAAGGTAGTTCAGCAAGAGAGCTTAGAACGTCACCAGATATTAAGTCATTGGGATATCTTTTTGATGCAGCTGAACGTATTGAAAATGGTGCACCTTTACCCGCTAATTTGTATGGGATATTTGATGCAGGCTCGAGTATGGGAGGGATGCGCCCAAAAGCGACGGTTATCGTGGAAGATGGAACACATTGGCTTGCAAAATTTGCTTCTAATACCGATCGTGGTTTTTGTTATCCAGCTATCGAGCATGCCACATTAAGATTAGCTCATTCTGCCGGATTAAATGTACCTGAGACGCGTCTTGAAGAAGTTGGTTCAGGTAATTTTGCTATGCTGATTAAGCGTTTTGATCGTGTTGGTGCGGGACACACGACAGGAAGAAGGCATTTTATATCAGGGCTCACTTTAATGAATATTCATGAAATGTCATCCATTGAAAGTAGTTATGCAGCGTTAGCCGATGCAATGCGACACTATTTAGATGCGAACCATCTTAGAGAGGATCTAAAAGAACTCTATCGAAGAATGATATTCAATATTTTCGTTAATAATGATGACGACCACTTACGAAATCACGGCTTTGTCTTGACTGAATACCCGGAGCAAATTCCAACGGTAGAAAGAAAAACACTTAATAATCCAGTTATCTTACAGTGGCGTCTTAGTCCATTATACGATGTGGTTCCTCGGCCTTCACATTCACAATATAGACGATTACATCTTGGTGTTGGTGAGTTTGGTAAGGAAGCGACATTGAATAATGCACTTTCTTGGTGTGAACGTTTTGGTTTAAACCGAAACCAAGCAATTGATGAAATTAATAAAATCTGGCTGGTTGTTAGAGAGTGGCGTAACTATTTTGAGGATTACGGTATCACTGGCGCCGATATAGATGCTGTTGAACTTGCCTTTTTGCATGCCCGCTATTTAGGGGGCAAAGAGCTAGGAATTACTTAATTTGCATCTAAAAACAGTCATTATCAAATTTATGCATTTTTTTAGGTGCAAATTGGTCTGTGTGATTAGCTAGAAAGACATGAAATAAACAAAGCCCCATAACCTTGAAGTAGATTATGGGGCTTTTAATCAATCGAGCTATTAGCTATTAATATGGCTTACTGGCAAGTATCTTCTTCTAACGCTTTTTTCTTGCGAGAAAATAGCTGAGTGAGCGGGGTGCGTAGCTGTTGGGCTAACATCACACCGAGTAACACGATACCGCCTCCAATTAAGTGGTAACTCTTTAGCTCTTCCCCAAGGGTGAATACCGCGATAATGGCAGTAAATACCGGGGCAAGGTTCATAAAGATAGAGGTGGTATTGGCGCCTAAACGCAGTACACCTTGGATCCACATTGCTGGAGCCAGAATCGATGCGGCAATCCCAGCGAATAAAACTAACCCGATATTATTGCTGTTAAGGCTTACATCATCAGCCATCAAGAAGTTTGGAATTAATAATAAAACCCCAAAGAATACCTGAACATACAGGGAGTCCCAGCTAGAAAGTTGAATCGACCAGCGCTTAGTTAATACCCCGTATAGGGCATAAGCGGCGGAAGCGATGATCATCAGCAATTCGCCTTGACCCAATCCATTATCCAGTAATGAGCTTGGGTTTCCTTGGCTGACTAACCAAGCTAATCCAAATAGAGACAGAACGGAACCAACAACAATCCCAACGGTTGGGATCACCCTCAGAACAAAAATACTAATCACCACAGTTAATAGCGGAATAAATGAGTTCATAACACCCATAAATGTCGCGCTTACCGTATGTGCGGCATAGTAAGCCAAACTTTGATACAGCATCATCCCCAAAGCACCTAAGATGGCCAGTTGCCACCAATGTTGCTTAACCACTTTGGCATGGCGCAGTACCGAGCGCAGAACAAATGGGGTCATGACTAAAAATGCCAGAGCCCAGCGATAAAACGAAATAGCAGCAGGGTCAATTGCCGTTGCAGCGGCTTTGTTGACGATGGCATTTATGGACCATAATAAAACCGCGGCCAGCGGAAACAGGAAATATTTCATTAACAACGTTCTCCCTAATCAGTCACAGGAGTATACATCTGTCCGAAATATTATATATACTGATATTCAGACAATCGATAACGCTTTTCAGACAGCCTATGAATAATTTAAAAAGTGATGTTCTGCAGATTAACGAATGCAATATTATTGAGCCTGAATTTATTGCCTTGCGCCATGAACAAATTAACCAGCAAACCGAATACAAATCCCATTCCCATACCTTTGGTCAATTACTGTATGTGGTTTGCGGGATTATGGAAATGGAAGTGGAAGGTAAGCATTATATGGCACCGCCAGAGTTTTGCATCTGGATCCCTGCCAATACTCAACATGCGAGTTTTAATAAGCAGAGTGTTAAATTTCGTATTATTGATTTCGCCCAAGCCTATACGCCGCGACTGGCCAGTAAGGCTTGTGTTGTGCGTTTAAGCCCCATTTTCCACACGATTATGACGGATATGTATCAACGGGGCATTATTCAGCCCGAAACCGAGCAGGATATTCGTTTGGGGGAGGTATTGATTGACCAATTTGCCATTTCACCGTGCCAAGATACCTATTTACCCACCAGCAAAGATAAATTGTTAGCGCCGATTTTAGCGGAGCTACAGCAAGATCCTGCGGATAATACAACACTTGCCCAGTGGGCAAAACGGGCCTATACCTCTGAGCGAACGCTATCTCGCCGTTGCCAACAAGAGCTGGGTATGTCATTCAGCGAGTGGCGCCAGCGCCTGCGTTACTTACATGCAGTGGCTGGATTGGACAAAGGTAAAAGTGTCCATGAAGTCGCCTTGGATGTGGGGTATAGTTCGGCGTCTGCATTTATTGCGATGTTCCAGCAAATTTCAGGGGTCACTCCAGACCGGTTTCGGATGAAAGAGCTGACCCCATAGTAGAGGGAAAATCAATATACATAATCGTATTTGATATTAGCGTGGTAGTTGTACACGCTATCTTTCCCTCCGTGTTCATCTTTAATTAATGTGGTGATATTTTTTTTTGCGTCGGTGCATCTTCCGAACGTATTCCAGCTTTTACAGGTCGTCACGGTTGTTTCGGTGGTAAAAAATTCTTCAATAGTTTTTTCGGTTAACGGTCTGCCATCATCATAGGTAAACTCTTTGACGGTTGAGTCAGACTGCATGCGAACTAAGCGATTTTTCGCATCATAGAGGAAGGCTGTTTTCACACTATCATTTTCGAGCGTACTGACTCGGTTGGATTCAGATAATCGTCCTTTATCATCAGTTAAAAAAGTGGTGACAGCTCTCGTTAACATGCGCTCTTTATCGAGGGTTGTCGTATAAGAAGAATCTTTGGCTTCGGTTATTTTTCCATTCTGATCAGTGAAAAACTTCCCGTTCATTTTTTGCTGCAAGATAGTTTTTTCAACATTATCTTGATTAATAACAGACAGTTTAAATGCGGATTTGTAGTCCCATCCGTTACCATTTTTTTTCATGCTCATATCAATGGATTTGACGGATACGCTGTCGTGGATACTGAATTTGACAACTTCATGACCAGTTAATTCGATTAGGGCCCCGCAATCATCAAACTTGGTCTGAACCGTGTTGTTGATGTAGTCGTCTGGGCTGGTGGTGCGCGCATTCATCTCTTTTAATGCGTCGTTAAATGGGCGCTCTTGAGCAAAGACGAAATTATTAAAATTGTTGATGGCGATGGTGTCCGCTGAGCAGTTTTGTTCGCCAGCATAGGCATAAAACGAGCACATTAGGGGTAGCGGCAGTAATACTTTTTTCACAATCAATATGCCTTTCAAAATAAATGCCTTCCTGAAAAATGAATAACTTTTAATGTAGTTTTGCTGATTAAACATGAAATCCTTGGGATTAGGTAGTCAGACTCATCTGTAAGTTTGTTTAATAAAAAGAAAAATTAAATGCCGCCAACTATCCTATCAATTTCAACCAAAAGCATTGTCATGTAAATGATTCAGCCTATCGACGATTTGGAGTATAGTGTGGCAGCCAAATCGGGCATGACACACATTCTATTGGGACGAATTCCGTGAAAATTTTGGTTGATGAAAACATGCCATATGCTCAAACACTATTTAGTGAGCTAGGCGAAGTTAAAGCAGTACCAGGGCGCCCAGTGCCAGAACAGGAACTGGTTGATGCAGATGCATTAATGGTGCGCTCAATTACCAAAGTGAATAAATCATTACTGAGCAATACGCCAGTAAAATTCGTCGGTACGGCAACGGCAGGGTTTGACCATGTTGATACCCAGTGGCTTGCCGAGGCCACTATTGGATTTTCTTCAGCGCCGGGGTGCAATGCCATTGCTGTCGTTGAATATGTTTTTTCTGCATTACTGATGTTGGCAGAGCGCGATAATTTTGATTTACGCGATAAAACCGTAGGGATAGTGGGTGTCGGGAATGTGGGAGGGCGCTTGTATAAACGTCTGCAAGCGTGGGGCGTTAATACCGTATTATGTGACCCTCCTCGAGCAGATAAAGGCGACCAAGAAGTTTTTGTTCCGTTCGATTCGCTACTGGAGCAGGCTGATATTTTAACCTTCCATACGCCGCTCAATATGGAAGGCGAATATTCGACTTTCCACTTAATGGATGAACCTCGATTAGCAAATCTACGCGATGGTACCATTTTGGTGAATGCGAGCCGTGGTGAAGTGGTGGATAACCAAGCGCTATTACAGTTGCTTGAACAAGGTAAACCGCTGAGTGTGGTATTGGATGTATGGGAGCCTGAGCCTGATCTGGATACAGAATTGCTGGCGTATGTGGATATCGGTACGCCGCATATTGCAGGCTATACTTTAGAGGGCAAAGCACGAGGAACAACCCAAGTCTTTGAAGCTTATTGCGAATTCCTAGGTAAATCTGCGAATGTGTCTCTGACATCGCTGTTACCGAAACCGGATATCGACTGCATTAATTTCAATGGTAAATTAACGCAAAGCCAGCTCAAAAGATTAGTGCATCTCGTGTATGATGTGCGACGTGATGATGCGTCACTGCGTGCAGTGGCTGGCATTCCCGGTGAGTTCGATAAATTACGTAAACACTACCAAGAACGCCGTGAATGGTCATCGTTAACAGTTCAATGCGATAACCAAGAGACAGCCCAGTTACTGAGCAAATTAGGCTTTAACGCAAAAATTTAATAACAGATTCTTTTAGGTGAAATAAGTGGCTAATTACAGCTTATTTCACTTTGATTTTTTAGAGGAAAAACCATGACAGAAGGTTGGAATATTGCATTACTCGGGGCAACAGGCGCAGTGGGCGAAGGCATTCTTTCCCTGCTTCAAGAAAGAGAGTTTCCCGTTGGTGAGCTTTATTTACTAGCCAGTGAGCGCAGTGCAGGGGAGAGCATTCGCTTCAACGGTAAAAGCTATCAAGTGCAAGATGTCGCGGACTTCGATTGGTCGCAGGCGCAAATTGCCTTTTTCGCGGCAGGCGAAGAAGCTGCGGCACAGTATGCGGAATTAGCGGCGCAAGAAGGCTGCATTGTGATTGATAACAGTGGTATTTTTGCGTTAGACCCTGATGTGCCGTTAGTGGTACCGGGCGTTAACCCGCAAGTATTAGCGGATTACCGTAACCGCAATATTATTTCAGTAGCAGACAGTTATGTTAGCCAACTATTAACTTCCATCAAACCTCTGGTGGATGCGGCTGGCTTAGGGCGCATTACACTGACTAATATGCTGTCGATGTCAGCGTACGGTAAAGCAGCCGTTGATGAATTAGCAGGCCAAAGCGCGCGTTTATTGAATGGCATCCCTGCTGAAGAAGGTCGTTTTACTAAGCAATTAGCCTTTAACATGCTGCCATTATTAGCAGATGGCGAAGGCAGTGTTGTGCAAGAACGCCGTTTAGTTGAGCAAGTTCGTAAAGTGCTGCAAGACGACGGTTTGCCAGTCTCCGTAAGCTTTATTCAGTCACCCGTATTTTATGGTAATGCGCAAGTGGTGCACTTAGAGACACTGCGCCCAGTTAGCGCAGAAGAAGCGAGCGAAGAATTTGAACGTTTTGATGATATTCAGGTCTCAGAAGAGGGTGATTACCCAACTCAAGTGACTGACGCATCAGGTAATGACTTCTTAAGCATTGGCTGTATTCGTAACGATTATGGTATCCCGGAAATTTTACAATTCTGGTCAGTGGCGGATAACGTTCGTTTTGGTGGCGCGTTAATGGCGGTTGAGACAGCAGAAAAACTGGCTCAGGAGCTGTATTACTAATGTCGGAGTCCCCAAAGTTGCATCGCATTGCCCTCGGAATTGAGTATAACGGTAGCCGTTATTATGGTTGGCAACGCCAGCAAGAAGTGAAAAGCGTACAGGGCTGCCTTGAGGCTGCTTTGTCTAAAATTGCCGCAGAGCCAATCACCGTCAATTGTGCAGGGCGTACAGATGCTGGTGTTCATGCGACTGGGCAGGTGGTGCATTTTGAGACTTCAGCTAACCGTAAAGAGGCTGCATGGACGATGGGGGCGAATACCCATCTTCCTGACGATATTGCGGTTCGCTGGTGTAAACCTGTAGATGATGAGTTTCATGCGCGTTTTAGTGCAACTGCACGTCGATATCGCTATGTGATTTTTAATCACCGTTATCGACCTGCCATTTTATCGAATGGTGTCACGCACTTTCATTTTCCGCTTGATGAAAAGCGTATGCACCAAGCGGCGCAAGCATTGCTCGGTGAGCGTGATTTTACCTCGTTCAGAGCGGTGCAGTGCCAGTCAAAAACCCCTTGGCGTAATGTGATGCATGTAAATGTCACGCGTCACGGAAACTATGTGGTTGTGGATATAAAAGCCAATGCGTTTGTACATCATATGGTGAGAAACATTGTTGGCAGTTTGTTGGAGATAGGCTGTGGTAATCAAGATATTGATTGGATGGCACATCTTCTAGAGTTAAAAGATAGAACGAAAGCGGCGGCGACAGCCAAAGCGGAAGGGCTGTATTTAGTGAGCGTGGATTATCCTGAAAAATTTAACCTGCCACAGAATGTGATGGGGCCTCTATTTCTCGCGGATGAGCTACTGTAAAGGTCGTTAATATAAATCTCCACATGAGGAACCCCATGGAGTTTATCAGTTTTATCATTGATTTTATTTTACATATTGATGTGCATCTTGCGGAATTGGTCGCCGAATATGGTGTTTGGGTTTATGGAATTTTATTCCTGATCCTATTTTGTGAGACGGGGTTGGTGGTCACGCCTTTCCTTCCCGGGGATTCATTATTATTTGTCGCGGGCGCGTTAGCAGCATTGCCAAGTAATGATTTAAACGTACACGTCATGGTGTTGTTGATGATTATTGCAGCAATTATTGGGGATGCAGTGAACTACACCATTGGACGTATCTTTGGTGAGAAACTGTTTAAAAACCCAGATTCAAAAATTTTCCGTCGTAGCTATTTGGATAAAACTCATCAGTTTTATGAAAAACATGGCGGAAAAGCGATTATTTTGGCGCGTTTTGTGCCTATCGTGAGAACCTTTGCACCTTTCGTTGCGGGTATGGGTAAAATGTCTTACCGTCATTTTGCCTTTTATAATGTGACAGGTGCGCTATTATGGGTGCTACTCTTTACCTATGCAGGGTATTTATTTGGTGATTTACCGATAGTACAAAAGAATTTGAAATTACTGATAGTCGCGATTATCTTTATTTCGATTCTGCCGGGTGTCATTGAAATTATTCGCCACCGTCGAGCTGCTGCAAAAGAAAAAAATGCAGTGGCAAAAGAAAATAGTGCGGCGACGCAAAAAAACGATAACCAATAATCGGTTTGAAAAAAGTTTTTATCTACAGTGAGATATCATTGTGGTTTAATGGCAAAAAATAACATACTGATAGATGCTTCTTATATAACCACCCCTGAAACTCAGTAGCTGGTATTATTTGAGGTGTCGTCAGAGTGCAATCAGACGAAAAGGTCCATTAATGAGCTGGATTGAGAAAATTTTAAAAAAAGGTACTTCAACCCCATCCCATAAAGCAAACATTCCTGAAGGTGTTTGGACTAAATGTGATAGCTGTGGGCAAGTCCTCTACGGTGCTGAACTTGAGCGTAACCTACAAGTGTGTCCAAAATGTGACCACCATATGCGTATTCATGCTCGCCAACGCCTTGAATCTTTCCTTGATGAAAACTCAACAACGGAATTAGGTAGCGAATTAGAGCCAAAAGATGTGCTCAAATTCCGCGATTCTAAAAAATATAAAGACAGAATTAGCTCAGCCCAGAAAGAAACGGGTGAAAAAGATGCTATCGTCGTGATGAAAGGTACGCTCAAAGAGATGCCTGTTGTTGCGGCTGCATTTGAATTCTCCTTCATGGGTGGTTCAATGGCATCGGTTGTGGGCGCACGTTTTGTCCGTGCTGTGGAACAAGCATTGGAAGATAACTGTCCATTAGTTTGCTTCTCATCCAGTGGTGGTGCGCGTATGCAAGAAGCGTTGCTGTCTCTGATGCAAATGGCGAAAACCAGTGCTGCACTGGCGAAAATGCAAGAACGTGGCTTACCGTACATTTCTGTACTGACCGACCCAACCATGGGTGGTGTTTCTGCAAGTTTAGCGATGTTGGGTGATATCAACGTTGCCGAGCCTAAAGCACTGATTGGTTTCGCGGGTCCTCGTGTTATCGAACAGACCGTTCGTGAAAAATTACCTCAAGGTTTCCAACGCAGTGAATTCCTGCTGGAAAAAGGGGCAATTGACATGATCGTGCGTCGTCAAGATATGCGTGATCGTTTGGCTGATGTCCTCGCGATGTTAACCAATCAACCAAGTCTAAACACCGCGCCAGCGCTGGTTGTTGAAGTAGTTGACGTGGAAATTGACCTTGCTGATGCTGTCGAGGGTGCAGATAAAGCAAAAGGCGCTAAACATAAAAAAGATGATGAGTAATCTAATCATTCCTACCGCCAAGTCTCCATTGGAGGCTTGGCTTTCTTATCTCACTGACCTGCATAGTCAAAATATTGATATGGGGTTGGAACGAGTAGGGCAAGCTGCCCGCCAAATGCATCTCACTCAACCCGCTCCTCGCGTCATCACTGTTACTGGAACCAACGGAAAAGGCACAACCTGCCATACGCTTGAGTCCATTTTGATGGCGGCGGGTTTGAAGGTGGGTGTCTACAGTTCGCCACATTTAGTGCGCTACACGGAACGCGTCCGGATCCAAGGCAAAGAACTTACTGAAAGTGAGTTTTGCCAAGCATTTGCGACTATCGAAGCGCAGCGTGGAAATATTTCGTTAACCTACTTTGAATATGGCACTTTAGCTGCACTACAATTATTTAAGCAAGCTGAGTTAGATATTGTGATCCTTGAAGTAGGGTTGGGCGGTCGCCTTGATGCAACTAACGTCGTGGATGCGGATATCGCGGCAATCACCAGTATTGCGCTTGACCATACTGATTGGCTAGGTTCTGACCGTGAGCATATTGGCCATGAGAAAGCGGGTATTTTCCGTCAAGGCCATTATGGCGTGGTGGGTGAGCCTGATATGCCGGACTCTATAGGCGCTTATGCCGACAAAATTGGCACCATGCTGTTTCGTCGTGGCAAGGATTGGCATTACCAAGAACAAGGGCAACATTGGTCTTGGGAAAGTTCTCAGAGGTCATGGGCTAATTTACCATTACCGAATGTGCCGTTGGCCAATGCAGCAACCGCGATGGGTGTGATCAGCTGCTTGATGGAGATTGATGCGGACTTAGCGCAGAAAATCACTGACCAAGCTATCCACCAAGGTTTAAGTACCGCTCAGTTACCGGGACGTTTCGAGATCATTGGTGAACATCCGTTAATGATCTTGGATGTAGCCCATAACCCTCATGCTGCAGGCTATTTAGTCTCCAAACTCGCGCAATTACCAGTGGTAGAAGGTCGACGAATTCGTGCGGTAGTGGGAATGCTGGGGGATAAAGATATTCAAGGGACATTAACTTGTTTATCCCAGCAGGTAACTGACTGGTATCTTGCACCACTGAGAGAGTTTCGTGGTGCAGATGTGACTGAGCTTAGTCAGCACGTTGACGGCGCCCATGAGTTTGATTCCGTGGAAGCAGCTTGGCAACAAGCGTGTGCGGATGTGCGACCACAAGATGTGATTGTGGTGTGTGGATCATTCCATACCGTGGCTCATGTCATGATGCTATTAGAGAAAACAGAAGGATAAAGCCAGTGGCTAGTAAATTCCAGAATCGTCTTGCTGGCGCCATTGTTTTAGTCGCTGCAGGGGTCATCGTATTGCCTGCATTGCTGGATGGCGATAAAAAATACAATGAAAATGAATTTGCAGCCATTCCGATTATTCCCAAACCGGGTGATGAAGAAGATATTGAGTCAATTGCGCCAATTACACACAGTGCATCGACCGCTTCTTCGGAAGGAACTTCTGAAGCGATGTTATCGGAAGCTATTACTGAGCAAAAGCAAAGTGAGCAGCCTTCTGTAACCGCAAACAGTGCAAATCAAAGCAGTGCAAATCAAAGTAATAATAGTCAAAACGTGGTGAATCAAAATGGAAGCGCCATTCCTGCC
The DNA here is from genome assembly GCF_028479565.1 of Providencia sp. PROV202. Classification (NCBI taxonomy): domain Bacteria; kingdom Pseudomonadati; phylum Pseudomonadota; class Gammaproteobacteria; order Enterobacterales; family Morganellaceae; genus Providencia; species Providencia sp. PROV202. Next base: position 221,125 of record NZ_JAMPNV010000010.1, read on the forward strand.
AATGTCACGCCAGAAAAACCACGGGTAGAGCCGAAACCGGAACCTAAGCCAGAGCCAAAACCTGAGCCTAAGCCTAAGGTGGAACCAAAGCCGGAACCGAAACCAGAACCTGCGCCTAAGCCAAAACAAGAACCTCAAGGTAAAGCCTATGTAGTGCAAGTGATTGCCCTCAATAATGCCAGCAAGGTTGAAGAAATTGTGGCGAAGCTAAGATTGTCTGGGTATCAGGTTTATACGGTGCCAGCGCAACCGGTGAATAACAAATTAACCCGTATTTATGTGGGACCTGAAGCGTCAAGGCAGAAGCTTGAATCTGCTTTACCTGAATTGAACGCAATTACCGGCACAAAAGGGATAATCCAAGCTTTTAAGCCTTAAATTGACATTCAGTTATCCCTAAAAAATAAGGGTATTTAGTAACTTACTGCGGCGATTATGATTTTTTCTTTTCGCCGCTGATTTTTTTAAATTCAATGAAAAATGGTTACGCAAACGTTTTCGTTTTCTGTTAGAATGCATTCGCCGCTGACGTGAATGCGAATTTTGGAATGAAATATGGTCTGGATTGATTACACAATTATCGCCATTATTGGCTTCTCGGCACTGGTAAGCCTGATCCGTGGATTTGTACGTGAGGCATTATCGTTAATCACTTGGGGTTGTGCGTTCTTCGTTGCAAGTACGTTCTATCCTTACTTAGCGAGTTACTTTACGAACTTTGAGGATGTTTTGGTTCGTAATGGTATTGCGATTGCAGCACTGTTTATCACGACATTGATTGTCGGTGCAGTGGTGAACTATGTGATTAGTTCATTAGTACAAAAAACCGGATTATCGGGTACAGATCGTGTACTGGGGATCTGCTTCGGTGCGTTGCGTGGGGTATTAATTGTATCGGCGCTATTGTTCTTTCTCGATACATTTACACCGCTTCCTCAAAGTGAGGATTGGCATCGTTCACAGCTTATTCCGCAGTTCAGTCATATTATTAGGTGGTTCTTTGACTACCTGCAAAATGCGTCAAGTTTCCTACCGGAGAATATCTCTCCGTCTGGCTGATGAGGAAAGACTAAATGTGCGGTATTGTCGGTATCGCCGGTGTTTCACCGGTAAACCAATCAATTTATGATGCGTTAACGGTGCTACAGCATCGTGGGCAAGATGCAGCGGGTATTGCGACTATTGATGGTAAAAACAATATCCGTTTGCGTAAAGCAAATGGTTTAGTAAAAGATGTCTTTGAAACGCGCCACATGCTGCGCCTTCAAGGCTCAATGGGTATTGGACATGTGCGTTACCCAACCGCGGGTAGCTCCAGCGCATCCGAAGCCCAGCCTTTTTACGTTAACTCTCCTTTTGGTATCACCCTTGCACATAATGGTAACCTGACAAATGCTCACGAACTCGCTCGGAGTTTATTTGAAACAGCACGTCGCCATGTGAATACCACGTCAGACTCCGAAATTCTTCTAAACGTATTAGCATACGAATTAGATAAGTTTGATCATTTTCCTCTCGAACCTGACAACATTTTTAGTGCCGTAGCATCAATGCACAAAAAAATCCGTGGCGCCTACGCTTGTGTGGCACTGATTATTGGCCACGGGATGGTGGCATTCCGTGACCCTCACGGCATTCGCCCATTAGTCCTTGGTCGCCGTATTCTTGCGACTGGCGAACATGAGTATATGGTCGCGTCTGAAAGCGTAGCACTTGATACTTTAGGTTTCGAATTCCTGCGTGATGTTGCGCCAGGCGAAGCGGTATATGTCACTGAAGATGGCAAATTATTTACTCGCCAATGTGCAGAAAACCCGCAGCTGACACCATGTATTTTTGAATATGTTTATTTTGCTCGCCAAGATTCGTTTATCGATAAAATCTCTGTGTATAACGCAAGATTGCGTATGGGGCAAAAATTAGGCGCGAAAATTGCGCGCGAATGGGAAGACCTGCATATTGATGTGGTGATCCCAATCCCTGAAACCTCATGCGATATCGCGTTAGAAATCGCCCATATCCTAGATAAACCGTACCGTCAAGGTTTTGTGAAAAACCGCTATGTTGGACGTACCTTTATCATGCCTGGGCAACAAGAACGTCGTAAATCTGTGCGCCGTAAACTGAATGCAAACCGTGCAGAGTTTCGCGATAAAAACGTTCTGCTGGTGGATGACTCTATTGTGCGCGGTACCACATCAGAACAGATCGTTGAACTTGCTCGTGAAGCGGGTGCAAAGAATGTCTATTTTGCTTCAGCTGCACCAGAAGTTCGCTTTCCTAACGTATACGGCATCGATATGCCAAATGCGAATGAGTTGATTGCACACGGTCGGGAAGTGGATGAAATCCGTAAACTGATTGGCGCAGATGGACTAATTTTCCAAGATCTTAGCGACCTCATTGACGCGGTTCGTGAAGAAAACCCGGAAATCAACGAATTTGAATGTTCCGTATTTGATGGCATCTACGTGACCAAAGATATTGACCAGACCTATTTAGATTATCTGGAAAATCTGCGTAAAGATGATGAGTTGAAGTTGAAAGATCAGAGTGATGTTGAGGATTTAGAGATATACAACGAAGGCTAAATTTTCGGAAATTTTCGTCATAGTTAGGGCTACAGCGTTGTTGGCTTCATTCAGCTACCCAAGTCACATACTCTTGTATGCTCCTTGGGATAGCTTTATTTGCCGCCTAGCTGTAACCCTAACTATATAGAAAATTAATGATATTTTGGTCGGCTCGCCTAGCTATAGCATGAATTATTTAGAGGATTCTAGCGAAAATAGTTCCTTAGAGTTAACTTTCATGCTGCTAGGTAACTTTTAATCAAAGCCATATCCATTCCTAGCTCAACACCCTCCGCGTATTTGGTATATAATGCAGGAAATTACGTGAATTGGGGTTGAACATGAAAAAACTTATCATTGGGTTAACGGGCGCGAGTGGAGCTTTCTACGGTATTCGATTGCTGGAAGTGCTCAAGCCTGTGAAGGATGTGGAAACCCACCTAGTGATGAGTGTAGCAGCACGCCAGACATTAGCACTGGAGACAGAATGCAGTGTTAAAGATGTGCAACAGCTAGCAGACCATGTTTATGATAGCCGCGATATTGCCGCTGCCATCTCCTCAGGCTCTTTTCGTACTGCGGGTATGGTTATCATGCCGTGTACCATGAAAACCCTTTCAGGCATCGTTCACAGTTATACTGATACGTTAGTCACCCGTGCCGCAGATGTCGTTTTAAAAGAAGGGAAAAAACTGGTATTAGGGGTACGTGAAACACCACTGCACTTGGGGCATTTACGGTTGCTTGTTCAAG